>JAFMJU010000354.1 GCA_017853285.1 Gemmataceae bacterium | reverse complement strand
TCTCAGTGGGGCAATCTCCTGAGATGCGAAAGGAAATCACCGCCATCAACAACCAACGGCGTGAAAACGCCGCCACAGCCAAAAAGAATGCCAATCAGGTCATCCAAATCCGCGAGGTTTTCATCGGACCTGTTGCCCAGGGAAATGGTCGCCAGCAGACTCGCAACCTGACCGACCCTGACACCAACGGCCCCCTTCCAGCCAAAGCCCTTGGTGGGCCGGCAATCGAAACCGCCACCCCCAACGACCCCCGCGAGGCGCTTTTCGCCTGGATGAGATCACCGGAAAACCCATTCTTTGCCCCAAGCGTGGTCAACCGGATTTGGGGCCACTACATGGGTCGTGGCATCGTCGACCCGGTGGATGATTTCGCTGTGGGAAACCCACCATCCAACCCGGCACTTCTTGAATTCCTCGCACAGTCCTTTGTCGAATCCGGCTACGACTTCCGGCAGATCGAAAGAATGGTCCTCAATTCCGCGGCTTACCAGCGCTCTAGCCAGCCAAATTCCACCAATTCCCACGACAGGATCAGCCATAGCCATTCTTTGATCAGGCCGCTGATGGCGGAAGTAGTGGTTGATATCCTCTCAACGGCGACCGGAGTGCCCGACACCTTCGGCAACGATGCGCCACAAGGCACGCGGGCGCTTGAGGTTGGTGCCAGCAGGGTATCCGGGCAATACGCCTACGCTTTCCGCATTTTCGGCCGGCCCCCGCGGTCACTTGCCTGCGATTGCGACCGGGCCATGGAACCCGCGCTACCGCAAAAACTCTACCTAATGGCCGACCCGGCCATTCAAGCCAAACTGGTCAACCCGAACAACCGCCTGAAGGCCCTGCTGGCGGATTATCCGGAGGACGTGAAAGCTCTGGAAGAGCTTTTCCTCAGCACCGTTTCGCGTTTTCCAACCGAAAAGGAGAAATCCTCCTTTGACCGCTATCGCAAGGACGCGCCTGACCGACGCACGGCTTACGCCGATACCCTTTGGGCCCTTTTGAACACCACCGAGTTTATTTTCAACCACTGATTTGCCTTTTCCCGCCATGTTCCCATGTGGAGATTCAAAAATGTCCTCCGATTGCGAACGATTTCACCGCCGTGATGTCCTCACCTTGGGCACCACCGCCGGATTGATGGGGCTCAGCCTTCCCGACATCCTGCGGAGCCAGGCCCGGGCCTCGAGGGTTCCGCAGGAACGGACCGCCAGAGCGGACTCCATCATCATGCTCTGGCTGGCGGGAGGCCCCGCCACCATCGACATGTGGGACCTGAAGCCGGACGCCCCCGAGGAAATCCGCGGCGAATTCAAGGCCGCTGAAACCTCTGTGCCAGGCATCCGCCTCAGCGAGCACCTGAGCAAGGTGGGCCAAACCGCGAAGCACCTGGCGGTGGTGCGTTCCATGCACCACACCGTCCCAGCTCATGGTCCCGCGACCGTTTTCATGACCACGGGCAACAAGCCAACACCCGCCATTGAATATCCGTCCCTTGGATCGCTTACATCCAAATTGCTCAAAGTGCCCGAAGGGGTGCCGCCCTATGTTTCTTTTAACGACATTCGTGGCCAAGGGGGGGCCGCCGGCTACCTGGGAGCCGGCTACAACCCTTTCATCGTGGAAGGAGCCGGCGGCGGCAAGAATGCTCCCGCAACCTTGCGTGTGCGTGGCATTCAATTGCCGGGAGGCTTCAGCCTCGGCCAATTGAACAAGCGGGATGCACTGCTGCGGGATTTCGACGACACCTTCCGCAAGGTCGACGAGAAGGCAGAACTTGTTTCCGGCTACGACGCCTTCCACCAGAAGGCGCTCGACATCCTGCGGTCCGACCGCACGAAGAAAGCCTTTGATCTGGCCGCCGAAAGCCAGGCAACCCGCGAAAGATATGGAACCGACTCATTCGGAACCGGTGCCCTTGCGGCGCGCAGGCTCGTGGAGGCGGGTGTTCGTTGCGTCACACTCAGCTTGGGGGGTTGGGATACCCACCGGGGTAATTTTGACAGCCTGAAAACCCGGCTGCTCCCCACCCTGGACCGGGTGCTTTCCGCCCTTGTCGGCGATTTGGCTGAGCGGGGAATGCTCGACCGGACCATTGTTTATTGCGCCGGGGAATTCGGCCGAACCCCGAAAATCAACAAGACCGTCGGGCGCGACCACTGGGCCCGCTCCATGTCGGTGGTGGTGGCCGGCGGTGGGTTCAAACGGGGCATAGCTTTTGGATCGACGGATCCCCAGGGAATGGCGCCGGCATCCAACCCAGTCACCCCGGACGATTTGGCGTCGACCGTTTTCCACAACCTGGGAATCGATCCCAAGATGGAATTGCAAAGCGGCACCGGCAGGCCGATGACCTTGTTCCGGGAAGGTTCTGTGATCGAAAAACTGCTGGCTTGAAAACTGCTTTGGTTATGCATTTTTTCACAGGGGGGCCCTTCCAGGGCCTCCCTCTTATTTTTCCAAAATAGCCTTTTCGCTTCACAATCCACCTCCAATACAGGAGGATAGTCACTTCCAGTACCCGTTCCCAATCCCCGGCAGGGCAGCCACCATGAGGCTGGGACCGATTGCGAGAGCCTGTTCCAAGAAATGGCAGGGCCCATTCGGGGTGGTCTGCTGGTTTTGGGTATTCTCCGGATGCTCGATAGGCCAAGGCCAGTCATTGCCACCCGGAACGGCTGACCTCACTAGCTGGGTGTCCCAATTGGGAGCGGTCGACTTTCAAACCCGCGAAAAAGCAACCGACCAACTAAGGAAGCTGGGGCCGGAGGTACTGCCTGCCCTGCGTTCCGCCATGAACAGTCCGGATGCCGAGATCCGAAAACGCGCCACCGATCTGGTCGGGGAGTTGGAAAAGCGAGAATGGACCCGGAAGGCTCTGGCCCCGCAACTCGTCACACTGAAGTTAAACCGGGCGACAGCCGCGGAAGCCTTGGCTGAATACAGCAAGGCTTCCGGAATGCGAATCGACTTCGCGGATCCTAGGGATCGCGCCGCTGGAAAGCGGTTAGACCTTTCTCTTGAGAAATTGCCCGCTTGGGAGGCATTGCGTTTGATCAAGGTGGGATTCGACCTGCGAGAAAAGCAGGACACCGAACCTGAAGACGAGCCAATCGATCCGAACATGTGGCGCCGGCGACCATCCAGGACAATCCGGGGATACCTCGAACCCGCCCCCTTCCGGCTTCAAATCACACCCCGTCCTGCTGATGAACCGCCCGACTGGGAGAACACCGATTTGGGGGTGCGGACAACCCTCGGGAAAACCACAAACGGGCTCAAGCTTGTTTTGCACTCGCAACCTGATGCCCGTATTTTGAACCTGCGCGGCCTGGCTCCCCTACCAGAAGACAAACCGGGCAAGTCCCGCCTGGCATGGAAATTCACGCCACCGAGCCCGGCGCCAATGCAGCAACGCCGGGGAGCCATGCTGCTCCCTTCCTCCAAGGCCATTCCCGCCCGCCAGGAGGCTATCTTGGAACTTCCACCTGGATATTCCGGCTCAGGAACTGTGGCTGGCACGGCTCAAATTGATTTGTTGCAAATAGACCGCCCCTTGATCCGGATAGAGGATTTGGCCGAGGCGGAGGGCAAATCCTTCGAGGGCCGGGACGGTCTGAAAATCGAGGTCAAGCAAGCTTTTGAAATCCGACAGGGTAATTTCCAGGTAAGATTCCAGGTTTCCCCGCCACAGGATTTCCTCGGCCCCGATCCAATAGCGGGTATACCCTTGCCAGGCATCCCGGCTCCGGGAAATCCCAAGCCGGCGGTGATGCCGGGATTGCCTGTGGCACAGGGGCCGTTGATTCTTCCCGGCCGGCAATCGATCAACCCGGCGGAGTTCAGGTTTAGTCTCGATGGCAGGCCATTGAATCCCACCGGGTCGGGAGTTTCCACCACCGTAAGTCCCCGGGGCACCTCCCACGAGTTGACATTCACCTTCCAAAGCAGGGCGTTGGACGGGTTAGGCGGTGTCTCAGTGGAATGGATCAGCCAAAATGTGGTTAGCCTGGAAGTCCCCTTCGAATTCAGGGATGTTCAGTTACCTTGATTGAGAGAAACAGCACGCTGTCACCACAAGTCCAATAGCCGGGCAGCCTTGGATAAGGTCATGGTGATCCCCCAACCCAAGGGCAACAAGACCAGGCCCCAAGACAGCGCCACCAAGGTATAGTTGCCCCTGTTTTCAATGCCATGGGGAATACCGGCGGAACCGGAATCGCTCACCGCTATTGATGGGGCGGGCTGAACCTTGCGCTTCACCATCAAATTGGCGAAAAAACCGACCAGCAAAAGTCCCGCAACCATCCAAAGGGACAAATCATAGGCGCGGGCCTCGGGAATGCCCGATTCCCTTTGTCTGGCGTAGGCGTAACTCACAATGGCAGGACCGGCGATTCCGGCACAGG
>JAFMJU010000353.1 GCA_017853285.1 Gemmataceae bacterium | reverse complement strand
CGCGGGCGCTGACCTGGGAGAATTGCAGGTCTTGTGTGATGGTTTCCGGCGGTTTATTGGGATCCCTGGGTTGTTCAGGATTGCCTTCACTCATTTCACACCTGACCTTTTCCATCTAAAGCCGGAAAGGGCGACCCGTCGCGGGACGCCCTTTGCCATCATACGCAAAAACCCGCCGAAAAAAGCAGCGGGTTTTGGCCATTGCCTACTTGTCCAAAACTTCCAGCTCGATCTTGCGGAAACGGACCTCCATCTTCCCGCCGGAATGTACCTGCAGGCCCACCACACCCCTGCGCGAGATTTTTTCATCGGTCAAATCGACGCAGGGTTGCCCGTTGATCCAGGTGCGCACCCGGGGGCCCACCGCCTCGACCACATAGTCGTTCCACTCGCCGGGCTTCACATGCTTCTCGCCCGACTCCTTCCAGAGCAGGCCACGGCCGCTTTCCTCGTAGAGCTTGCCCCACCAGCCCTTGCCGGCATCGGCCTGGGGACCGCGCATCTCGCCGTCGGGCAAGGGTTCGCTGCGGAATTGGATGCCGCTGTTCTCCTCGTTGGGAACCAGCTTCACCTGCAACTTGAGTCGGAAATCACGCACCTCCATGTCAGACTTGAGGAAGCTGTTGCGCTTGATGCCTGGGGACGAGCCAACGATCTCGCCGCCGTGCTCCCCTTGCTGCACGCTCCACAGCTTCTCGTCGCCGGTCCATCCGGCCAGGTCCTTGCCATTGAAAAATGCCTTGGAAGTCTCGGCGGTGGCGAGAATGGGGGTTTGGGACGGGTGACGCAGGTAGGCCAGCAGGTCACGGATCTGGCGGTTGTCCAGATTGGCCAGCAGGTTGTCGGGCATCATTGACAGGTCGGACGCTTTACGGTCCTCGATATCCGCCTTGGAAAGGGTGAGGGTCTCATTCGCCCCCACCACGGTGAGCGTGTTGGCGTTCTCGTCGCGAATCATGCCGGTGAGGAAACGGCCGTTCTTCAGCTCGATCACGGTGGCGGCATACTCCTTGGGGATGACCGCCGAGGGATCGAGGATATTTTCCAGCAGGTAGTCGAGGCTGGGGCGGTTGCTTCCCGTCAGTTCGGGGCCCACCTTGCCGCCCACGCCGTACAGCGTGTGGCACTGGGCGCAGACCTTCTGGTACAGGTGGCGGCCATGGGCCAGGTCCACCGGGCCGTTGGCCGAGGCGATCTTGCGCACCTGGCTGATTTTTTGCAGGCGGTCGGCCGGAGTGGCGCGGATGGCGCCCCAGGCCTTGGTGATCCGCTCCTTCAGTTTGTCATCACCCACGGTATGCAACTGGCGGACGGTTTCAGCGGGAACCTCGGTGGTCTTCAACTGGTTTTTCTCAACCGCACCCAGCAGCTCGACTGCCCAGGCGGGTCGGGCCGCCAGAGTGGCCACCACCTCGCGCTTTGCCTGGGTATCCAAACTGCCATAGGCGGCAAGCAAACGGGCGGGAACGGAATTGTCAGTCGTGGAGGCCAGGGCACGGATGGAGGCCAGACGCAGCTCGGCGGGGCTGTCCGTGGATTCCACCACCTTCAGGGCCACCCCCGCCAACGGTGCGTGGGCCGCGGCTCGCAGCGCTTCGATAGCTTGCAACCGGGCCTGCGGCTTGGCGGACGCTTCGCCCGCGATGGCAGTCAACTTGTCCAGCGCGCGCTTGTCACCAAACTGGGTGGCCAGCGACAGGGCACGGTCGCGGGTGATCTCGTCCTCCTGGGCGAGGGTGGCATCCAAGGCCTTGTCCCAGCCAGCGGGAGCCATCAAACCTTTGCGGCCGCGCAGGCCGATACTCATGCCATCGATCAGTTTGGGCAATTTGGCTCCGGCCGTTGGCAAGGCGGCGGCCAGAGCGTTCAGTGCGGATTCCGTCGCCTCGCTGGCCAAGCGGCGAGCCACAAACGCCGGCAGCGGATCATATCCCGTGGCAGCCACCTTCAGGGCGCGGGCGGGGTCGAGGATTACCAAGGGCTCCAGCGCGTACCACACCATGAGCGGCAGGTTGAAATCGCCGGCATCCTCGATGTGGGCAGCCAGCGGTTCCACCAGGGACCACCGCGCATCGGGCTGGGACTCCCGAATGGCCAAGCTGGTCAACTCGCGCCGGACCACGGGAGACGAATCCACCTTGGCCAGGTTCACCAATTTGGGCAGCAGGCCTTCGGGGATGCCTTGCTCGGTGGCCAAGCGGATAGACCACCCCCGCACATGGTCATCCGTGTCGGCCAGCAGCTTTTCCAGGGTGGCGGGCTCGATGCCGCCGGTGGCATGCAAAGCCCACACGCCGCGCAGGCGCTTCAAAGGATCTTTGTGGGTGGTGGCCTGCTCGGCCAGCTTGGCGCGCACCGCCGCACCGGGCTTGCGCTCGGCCAAGAGGCGCCGGGCGTGGCGGACAAACCAATCGTTGTTGTGGGTCTGGTAGGCGGCCAGGTCGTCATCGGTGGCCTTGCCCAGATCCACCAGAACCTTGGGGGTGTTTTGGTAACTGATCTTGTAGACTCGACCGTTGGTGCGATCGAAGGCCTTCACATCGCCGGTGTGGCAGGCCTGCTTGTCGTACCAGTCGATCAGGTAGACATTGCCATCGGGCCCGTAGCGGAAGTTGATGAAGCGGGCCCAGGCATCGTTGGCCATCAGGAAATCGGGCCGATGACTGGCCACATAGCCGGAGCCCTTGGGCACCAGTTGCTCCACATTCAGCCGGCGGCCATGGATGTTGCCCAGGAAAAACTGGTTGTGGTACTGGGCGGGCCAGGCGCCACCCTGGTAGATCATGGTGCCGCAGTGGGCATGACCGCCCCCCGCGCTGTCGGAGCGGTTGTTCCCGCCATGGGGGGTGGCGCCCAGGTAATGCAAGTGATCGGCGATGGTGCCGATATCGGCGTAGGTATGCGGATTGAAATGACTGCCGGCCTGACGCAGGTAGCGGGCGCCGGGAATCATATGGAAGGCGTGGGGGATCACGCAGGCCTCGATGATCGCCTCGCCGTGCTGGTCGAAATCGAGGCCCCACGGGTTGGAGGTGCCGTGCGAAACCACCTCGAAAACATGGCGCGTGGGATGGTAGCGCCAGATGCCGGCGTTGATGGCGACACGCTGGGCGTCGGGAGTGCCCGGCTTGCCCACCCGGCTGTGGGTGAACACGCCGTGGCAACCCCACAGCCACCCATCGGGGCCCCAGATGAAGGTGTTCAGCGTCTCATGGGTATCCTGAAGGCCCCAGCCGTCGAGCATCACCCGGGGCTCGCCGGCGGGCTTGTCGCCCGTGGCGTCGAGTGGCACGAACAATAGTTCCGGCGCGGCGCCGATCCACACGCCGCCATGGCCGACCTCGAGGCCGCTGACGAGGTTCAGTTTTTCCATGAAGACGATGCGCTTGTCGAATTTGCCGTCGCCGTCAGAGTCTTCGAGGATCAAGATACGATCCAATCCCTTGCCGGGCGCGCGCTTCTGCGGGTAGCTGTAAGCCTCGGCGATCCAGACACGCCCCCGGTCGTCGAGCGCCATGGCCACAGGCTGGTTCACATCGGGCTCGCCGGCGAACAGTTTGACGGAGAAGCCATCGGGCACGGTCATGGCCCGGGCGGCCTCCTCGGGGGGCAGGCCGGCGAACTTGTAGTTGTCCGCCGGGCCGGCCAACTGGCGTGGCTTGCGGTCCTCGCCCTGAGGGCGCTTGGCATGCAGGCGGAAGTCGTCGAAATTGATGTGCCCCCAGTGGCCGGAATGGTCATCCACCACCCGCACGCGCACCACCTTGTTCTGGTGCTTGGCCAGATCCACCACCACGCGTTTGAGGTTTTCCTCCTCGATGCCGCTGGCCCGGTAGAGCACGGCTCCCGTGCCGTTGTCGACGATCTCGACGCGGGTTTCGGGGTTGGGGCCGCCGCCAATGAGGAAGCTGGCCCAGGGTTTGTCGATCTTGAACGGCTCGCTGGTGAGCGTGCCCTTGGGGGGATCCTGGAAACGCTCGAACCCGCCTAGCCAGTAGCGCCCCTGGTGCTGGCTGCGGCTGTCGTTGCGCCGCTTGGCCACCACATCGCCCTCGATGGGCTGGGCCTCGAAGGCCTTGCCCTCGGCCTTCCAGTCGCGCAGGTCGCCTGTCTCGAAATCGAGGTTCAGCACCCGGCCGTCCAGGCCCTTAGGCAATTCACCGGCCTCGGGGGACTGGGCAAAGCCGCCAGATAACACGACACCCGCCAAAAGGCTGGAGAGAGAAAGCATGGGGAGAGACCTCCGGGCCAAAATCGACACGTTGCCAGTTTCCACGGGAAAGGGACTTTTGGCAAGCATTTGTGCCGCGATGGGGTGGGGTGGAAAACAGGGCAAAAGCCGCAGGTTTCTCGGCTACAGTCAATGCCGGCTGGGATCCTTGAAGCGCAGGACCAGGCCGGAGGCCACCACACCG
>JAFMJU010000013.1 GCA_017853285.1 Gemmataceae bacterium | reverse complement strand
TATGGATTCGGTGAGAAGCCAGCCATTCGGGAGGAAGTGTCCCCATGTCCAACGGGTGGTGAGCCCGGCCGGACTTGTCCCAGGGCCGGAGCACCAAACCTTCGAAACAGCAGCAGCCGACCCCTTGCCGGACAAACGGATCACGGCGCGGGGAGCCGGTCCCGACGCGCTCGCCAGCGCGACGATCAGGTCTTCCAGATCAGGTAGTCCGGAACCTTGCAGCATGGGATCCAACCCGCCCGGGCCTGACGGTCCGGGTGTCAAAAAAGGGCCTTATCCGCGCCTCTTGCCCTGCTTCTTCGGATTGCTCTGCTCTTCGATCCGCTTGCGAAGCTGATCCAGCCATTGGCCGATCAGGCCGGGCTTGGCATCCGCAGCCTTGGCTTCACGCGCGGTCAGCAAGGCGGACAAATCGGCATCCTTGGCTGGCTTCAGCAACTGCCTTTCAGTCAGACCCCAGATGCTGGAGGTGATGAAATAAATGCAAAGCCCGGCGGGAACCCGGTAGAACAGGATGCTCATGAACACGCTCATGTACAGCATCACATTCTGCTGGGTCTTCATGTCGTCGTTGGTCGGCGGCGGCATGAACAGCTTTTGCTGCAGCACCATCAGGCCCATCGAGAAGATCGGCAACAGGTTGAAATAGGGCCCCAGGTACAAAAATCCGCCGTAATCCACCGGCCGCGTTAGGAAGGGGATGGACTCGCCCCAGTAAAACATCATGTCGGGCGAGGCCAGGTTATGGATCCAGGTCAGGCCCAATGGATGAAGCCGCAGCTCGATGCTTTCCTGGAAGGCGAAATACAACCCCATGAAGATTGGCATCTGGAGGAAAACCGGCAGGCAACCCGAGGCGGGGTTGATGCCGTATTTCTTGTACATGTCCATCTGGGCGCGCGCCATGGCTTGGGCGTCGCCCTGGTGCTTCTTCTGAAGCTCCTTCAATTGGGGCGCGAGTGCCTGCATCTTCAGGTTGGAAAGAGCCTGCCGCCTGCTGATGGGAAACATCGACAACCGCACCAGCACCGTCAGCAAAATGATGCACAACCCGTAGCTGGGCAAAACCAGGTGCATGTAGCCCAACACCTGGTGCATCAGGTTGGTGAAGAACATCACCACCTTGGAGAACCCGCCGCACAGGAACCATGATCCGAAAGCCGACGGGTAATCCACCAGCGAATACAGCTTCAACCCCTCGGAATACTCCTGGATCACCGGGGCTCCGACACTTTTTTCACCCCGGAAAAACGACATCAAAGACGGCTTGGCCGGCCCGTTGTAGAGCACGAAATCATGGCGCGCGGGGCTACCCGGCTTCACCGAGACCGTTTCCGTGCCCAAACGGACCGTGGCATCGGACACCCACAGCGCGTTGGTGGTGTTGGGATCAGCCATGTCCAGTGCCACGAACTGGAAGCTGTTGGGGCTGGATTCCGGCTCCCAGGCGTACAGGATGCTCACTTCCCGGGAAGGCAACCCCGCGTCGTCCAAAACCGGTTTGCCATCCGCTCCCAGGCCCTTGAATCTGTCGGCCAATGATTTGGAAAGGCGGTACTGCTGCCGCACCTGCCGCTGGTCGATCAGCTCGATCGTCCCCTTGGCCGGATCATAACCGGACAGATAACCGCGGCTCACCGCGGCCTCGACCGTCGATTGGCAATGCCGTACCGGCACAGACTTCGGATCCCTCAGCGCGATCAAGGAGGCGAAATACTGGGTCTGTATGCCGGCATACCGCAGCCTCCGCTGGGATCCCGGATCCCCACCCAAGGGGGCCGGATCTGAACCAAGGCTCGAGGCCATGGCCCGCATGTCATGTACCCACCGCTCAAACGCGCCGTTGTCCCGTTCCAATCCGAAGACCGCGTTGCGGAATACCTGCGTGTACCAATCCCCCTCCAGGGGCAATCCCCTGGGGCCTGAAAGCTGATACCGGAAGGGATGCTCGGCCCCGTCCACTGATTCCGCGGAGACACGCAGGTCGATGTGGTAATCACCCGGGGCGAGGCGGAAAGTCTTGGTGATTCGAATCCCGTCAATTTCAGTCTGGAATGCCACCTCGTCACCAGTTTGACCGTCCGAGGCCTTGAACTGGTTGGTCGTGGCGGTCCACGCCTTTTTGAGCAACTCATCGGTTGGCTGTTCGGTGGCCCCCTTGGGGTAATGGGTCAGGCCAAAAGCTCCAGGCTGGTAATCCGGACAGGCCGGCACAGGCTTGCGCGGGATCAGGTCCAGCTTGTCCCCGATGTTCCGACCATCCGAATCCGCACCGTCAAAATCCCGAAGCCGCACCTGACGCACCACAGCTCCGCGCGGGTCCAGCCATACCTGAAGGTGCCCCTTTTCCCCGCCGCCTAATAGAACCAGATCCCCTTCCGGGGTTGGCGCCCAAACTACCGGGCCTGACTGAGCCGGGGTAGCCTGCAAGGTTGGCGGTTTGCCTTTGCCGTCAGGGTCCGCCTTGGCTGTGTCGCCCGTGGCATCTTTGGCCCTTTCCGCTTCCCCTGCCTTTTCCTGGGCAGCCTGCTCCTGCTTGTTTTGTTGCGGCCAAAGGACTTGCCCTACCCAGATCCAAACCAGCGCCAAAATGGTGCTGGTGACCAGGAAAACAAAAAAATTCGAGTTGGAACGTTGTTCCGTCATGCAAGGATCCAGGCAATCGGTAACGGCACGGAGTGAAAGGATAGATTAGGAAAGCCGTTGTCTAACGGCCGTCCCGAAGGCGATCGCCCAAAAAATTATCCAGCTGGGGTACAGCGTAGATCTTTCCGATGGTTGATTCGATGTCGTACTCAACTCGGCGATAGTACAAAGTATTTCCGTCTTGCAAAACATAGCAAGAGCGCCAATCTTGGTCTCTGGGCTGTCCAACCGATCCGACATTCACCAGACAACGCTGGTCGCCGAGTTGAATCTCGTACTGGTGCTCCTCGGGGACCTTGAATTCGTAAGGGCCTCCCTTGCCGCCCTCCACGAACACACCCGGCACATGGGTGTGACCTTGAAAACAGTACTGTTCCACCCGCGCGAAAATCTGGTCCATTTTGCGGCTGTTGAAGATGTCATCCGGAAACACATACTCGTTCAGCGGGTTTCTGGCTGAACCATGCACAAACAGTAGGTTCCCCTCGCGATGGGACCGGGGTCGCTCGTTGAGAAAATCCCAACGCCGCTGCCGGTCTTCCGGCTTCTCGAAGGAGTTCTCCAACTGTTCCCTGGTCCAGAAAATCGCCTTTTCAGCGGTGGGGTTAAATCCTTCCGGATCGTACAGGGCACCTTGGTCATGGTTGCCCAGCAGAACCATGTTGAAGCCCATGACAATGTCGACGCACTCGCGCGGATTGGGCCCGTAACCCACCACATCGCCCAGGCAAAAAATCTCGGTGACCCCATGCCGCCGGATATCCTCCAGCACGGCCTGAAGCGCTTCCAGATTTCCGTGAATGTCTGAAACGATTGCCCGCACTGACTAGGCTCCCGGCGGTGAACCAATCCCTTTTCGGCCGCTGGTGCCCGATGGCAGGCGGAAACCCTTGCGGGAGACTGATCTTGGATGGCCTGAAAGATTCTTTCAGCCAAATGGTATTGTCAAATTGAGCGGATTGACTGTCAAGCCCCTGACACTGCCTGGCCCAGCGCTTTAGCGGGGATTTCCCTGCCGGGTGGGTTGCCCAAGCTCCATCTCCTTGGCAGGTTGGGGCAGCACCAGGCCAGCCGCGGGTAGCCACCCCATCCGTCGGTGCATCACCCAATCAATCAACTCCGGCGAATCACCTCGTCCCATTTTCCTCACAACCTCGGCTCCCGCCTCCGCCATGACCTCCAAAACCTGCGTGGCACCTGTCGCGGGGACAACCATTTCAGGTTTCGCCCTCCGGTCAGGCTCCAAGGCCAAGTCAGTTTGGGTGGCAGGGCGGGTGGCAACCGTCATTGCCCTGCGGGCCTGGGAAGGCACAGGCAACCATCCCGGGGTGTCAAAAGGGTCCACACCTGAATAAGCCAGGGACACCGGAGCCCCCTTGAGGGTTCGACAAAGAATTCGCATCGGCGTGATCGGCGTGAAGGTACTGCCCGGGGTTGCCCCCAATTGGTCGGGCATGGTGTTTCTGGGCGGGCTTCCCTCCACCTGAACCGCATATTCCCCTGGTTCATCCAAATTCAGGGTCAACTGTTGCTCCCAGGTGGCGCTGTGCGGTTCTTGAAGGATTTTTTGGGCAACCCCGTCGGCCGTCCCCACCGGGATCCACAGGGTATCGCCACCCTCACCATCGCCTTTCCGCACAACCAGTAAACGCATGGTCCGGATCGGTTCCTCCAAATACTGCGGATAATTCTGCACCAACTCGGCCCGGACCGATTCACGCCATTGCAGGGTCAAACGGATTGTGGCGGGAGCGGCCAAGGACCGCGTTGCCCCAGCCAACTTTGCGCCGTTATCGGAACCTTGTCCCCAGGCCAGCGGCAGGAATTCCGCCCCGTGGGCCTTCTCGGGGGCGACACGGGCATCAAATTCCAGCAAACGGTTGTGGTTGGCATCCCTGGCTGCTCCGCTCCACACCGCCGCGCTCAGGTCGGGAGCGGCTTGGAACCAGATGATCTTTTTCGCCAGCGCGTCATCCAGATAACGCGAAAGGACCGCGCTGCCGTCAAGCGGGTGCCCCTCCGCCCAGGCCAACCCGCTCAAGACCACACTGGTTTGGGCCAGTTCCAACAGGTGGCCGCGGTGAAATCGCAACTCGCGATCCAGGTGGTTGGCCGCAAGCAAATCGGCTTTGTTTTTCTCCAAAGCCTCGCGCACCTCGCCCTTGCGCCGCACAACCGCGTCGGTGTCCCCCTCCGCGTTCAGGAAAAGCGATTCCTGCTCATCCTGCAAACGCTGCTGCATTCCGTTCAACCGCGCCAATTCGGTGGACACCTCGGTGGTTCGAATGCCCAGCAACCCCTCCTGCAGGGCGCCTCCCCGCATGGCCTGCAATATCCGCCCCAGCATCGCCGGCGACTTGGCATCGATGCGAGCCAAAATGATCCGCGTCCCCCCAGAACGCTCGGCGAGTATGGAGGCGATTCGGGTGCCATCACCGATTCCGTCCCCTGCCCCCGGCACAGGATCTGGCTTGAAAAGCGAGTTCCGCTCCCGCGTCAGGTCAAGGAGCTGGGCGCGCGGGACATTGGTTTCCCAACCCCGAAAATCATCGTGCACCACCACAACCAGTGGACTACGAAATTCAGGGCGCGCCCCCGCCACATTCGACCGGGCGTCCAAAGGTAAGCCCACAGGCCTGGGGAAATCAGGTTTGGCTGTTCCCGCCTGCACGCGCACGGCATCGCGGGGAAGGCGCACCACCGCGACATCCGATTGCGAGGCGATTTTAATGGCCTGATTCGGCGTCACACGCACCGACAGCAGCGGCCCGATCCTTCCCTCAAGAATCGCCCCTTCCCCCAACCCGTTCCACCAGGGGAGGTCGCGGGTGTCCTCCCCCACCGTCAGGGGAACAACCCTGTTCAAAACCACTTCCAAACGCACAGGTTCCACCGGGGTGGCCGGCTGCACAGCGGTCTGGGCTGGGGCGGGCTGGGCTGGGGCGGGCTGGGCGGCTTCCCCCTCGGCGCGGGCACCTTCCACTGCCTTGGCGGCCATTTCCCCGAAGATGGACCGGGAATCCGGTGGGATCTTTCTCAATATCCCCTCGGGTGGCACCGGTTTCATCTCGGGGCTGAAACTCGCTTCCTCTCCGGCGATCAATAGTGCCACCGGCGCGAAATCCGCGTTTTTCCCGGCCGCTTCCTTGTTCAGTCCACGCAACACGGGGGCCAGTTTTTCTGCGGGAAGCGACCCGATTAGCCGCTGAAAATGGTTGTGGTCGTAGCCGTAGGCCTCTTGAAACCCCTGGTCTTGCATCAGGGTCCGGGTGTTGCGGAAACGCCTCAGCAGTTCTTTGTCATCCCCGCCGGTGATGAGCCGGGCCTCCACCCGAATCACCTTCCCCTTCGCGGGAGGCTCGGCCCCCTCCTTCCACAAAACCGCCCCCAAAACCACGGCGGGCAAAGTGAGCTCATTCTCCCGGCCTTTGGGCACCACCCCATGCACAAAGCTCAGCCCGCGCTCAGAGGCGAACTGCCGCACCTCTTCCTCGGACCATGACAATTTGGCCCCCGCCCTCTCCACCTCCAGGCGGATGGCCTTGTACTGTTCCAGGCGCTGTTCGCGGTTGTCGGGGTTGAAACGGCCAAGCAGGTCGAACTCATAGCCACCCAATGCCGCCGGGCGGCCTGCAGGGGGGGCCTGATGGGGCAGTACCAAGCTTCCCAGCAGGCAGACCAAAGCGGTTCCGTTCATCATGGTCAAACCTCTTCGGACCGGCGCGAGGCGGGAACCGGCCCCTGATGAATCGACTAGCCACGCGCAAACCAAACGGTCAGGTAGCCGGAATCCGGCGCGGCGTCCCCGAATCCTACGGGGACCGGCTGAAGCCTACTCGACGATTGCCCGATCGGGGCCCCGGAATCAGCCCACCAGAAGCATGGCTTGCCATTCCCGACAATCTGTTGGGAAATCCCGCAGAATTCTACGCAACCGGCCCTCTCCCCTTGTCCGGCGTGATCGGGCAACGAAAAATGAAAAAACGGATTGGCATGACTTTTTGCCTCAAGTTGCACCAAGTCCGCCGTGGTTCTACCGAGCCCCGATGATGCGTTAGGCTCTACTGCTGGTGGCGGTTCCCTAAAATGCGCCATCACCTTGCTTTTTGTTGTTCAAGAGACGGCCCGGCCCATGCACCCCAGCCTGCGAACCCTGATCCAGGGATGTGACCTCGATGCGGAAGGCACCCGGGCCGCCATCGACCAACTGATCCAATTCCCCGATGACCCGGTGTCGGCGGCCATTCTCACTGCCTGGACCTGCAAGGGTGAAACCGGCGATGAATTGGCCGTCGCGGCGGCCCACCTTCTCCCCAAGTCGATTCCGCTGTCAATCGGCGGCGACTTCATCGACACCTGCGGAACCGGTGGCGATGGTATGGAAACCTTCAACATCTCCACCGCCACCGCCATCGTGGTGGCCGGGTGCGGGGTGCGGGTGGTGAAGCACGGAAACCGCGCCGCCAGCAGCCGTTCCGGCAGCGCCGATGTTCTGGCCACCCTGGGCATCCGCACCGATTGGCCGGCGGACCTGCTTCCCCGCCAGCTTGAGGAAGTGGGGGTGGTTTTTTGTCTGGCCCCACAATTCCACCCTGTCTTGGCAGGAATAGGACCCCTGCGGCGTAAGCTTGGGTTCAGGTCCCTGTTCAACGCCTTGGGCCCGCTCATGAATCCAGCCCGGTCCCCGCGCCAGGTGATTGGTGTCGGGCAGGCCAAATGGCTGGACACCCTGGCCGGGGCGGCCTCACGGCTCGGCAAGATGAAGGTCACGGTGATCCGGGGCGACGATGGCCTGGACGAGGTGACGCTTTCAGGGCCCACGGCGGTCAAGGTGGTGGAAGGTTCAACCGTTCGGGACATGCGGATCACCCCGGCCGATCTTGGTCTCCAGCGCGTGGAAACCAGCGCCCTGGCTGCCGGTGGCCCCGCGGAAAGCGCGCAACGCATCGAGGCCCTCCTGCGCTGCCAGGATGAATCAGCAGAGGCTATCGTCGCCGCCAACACCGGACTCGCGCTGTGGACCGCCGGCAAGGCGGAGACCCCTCGTCAGGGGGTGGATATTGCCCGTCATGCCCTGGAGAGTGGCGCGGCCCTGAAGGTCCTGGAGCGTTGGCGTTCCTGGAATCCGGACCCGGGACCGGGGGAACCCCGATGAACGCCACCCGGTCGGTAATCCTGATCAACGACCCGGGCGTCGATGGGGCATTCACCACCAGCCTGGCCCTGCTCGATCCCCGTATCGAGATAGCGGCGGTGCTGGCCACTCCCGGCAATGTTTCCGCCCAGCAGGCCACGAGAAACCTTCGGACCATCCTCGACCTGGTGGATCCACCGCGCCTTCCCCGTTTGGGCATCGCTCCCCCGGCCAGTTTCGATGTGGACGGCCGGCAACTGCATGGGGCCAACGGTTTGGCGGGCCTGCAATTCCCAGCAATCGAGCCGATGCACAGCCAGACCAGTGAGCGTTTGCTGGTGGAATTGGCCCGGGCCAACCCGGAAAACCACACCGTGTTGCTGATGGGACCGGCCACCGTCCTGGCTTCCGCCCTGGACCGGGAACCGGCCCTGCCCAAGTTGCTCCGTCAGGTCATCATGGTGGGCGGATCCTGGAAATCCCCGGGCAACTGCGGTCCCGGAATCGATTTTCATTTCCGTTGCGATCCCGAGTCGGCCAAAAAGGTCCTGAATGCCGGTTTCAATCTCACCCTCATCCCCCTCGACGCCAATGCCGGTCTGGTGGTTTCCCCCGCCGACATGGAACTCTTTTCATGCGGCACACCCACTGGCGAGTTCCTCAGGCAACTGATCCAGTCCGGCATCCGGTTCGCGGCCAGCCAACACGGTGTGGAGGGCTTCCCCATGAAGGACATGGCCGCCCTGCTCACGCTGTTACACGCGGATGAAATCCACCAGACCCCCATGGCGGTGGATGTGGAAACCCGGGGGGAGATCACTCGTGGCATGAGTGTTTTTGACACTCGTTGGGCCACCACCGCCCAGCCCAACGCCTCCGTGGTTCAATCATTCCCGGAAGGGCTGATGGCCAGATATCTGGAATACATCACGCCCAGGGTCGATCTGGGATAGGGTCAGCCAAGCCGTTTTCAGTCGGCTAACTCATGCCACGCCGGATTGGTGAACCACTCCATCCGGGCCATTCCCTGCTGGATCCCCAGCGGGCAGGACAGCAGCATGGCCCCCGCCTTGGGGAAATGAACGGCCTCAGGTTCGGTTCCCAGCAACCAGGCCGCCACCTCGGCCATCTCCGGCATATGCCCCACCAGGATCAACCGCCCGGAATCTCCCCGCTTGCGAAGCGCCTCCAGAACCGCCCCGGAACCCATTCCGGAAGCGAGGGGAGCGAACGACTCCTCACGCCAGGAAACATCCAGCTTGTGCGCCCCTTTCGCCATCAATCCCGCGGTTTGGGCCGTGCGGACCAAGGGGCTGTGGAGCAGGAGGTGCGGCTTCCAGCCAATGGCTGCAAGCGCCTTGCCTACCAATTTCGCCTGAGTTTCCCCCTTGTCGCTTAGGGGGCGCTGGAAATCATTGGGAATTTGACGGCCGTCCGCATCCACCGCATCCGCATGGCGGACCAGGCAAATCTCAAGTTTGGACACCCCAATCCCCCCAAACATCTGGTTCAAACGGCCCAATTTTCTGGAAATGCCGGCAAAATCTTCTTCCCCAGCCGGCTGGGGACGCCTTTGGCATGGGCTGAAGGTAGGCAGGTATGATAACCTAAAAGCTTGCTTTTGTTGTTCCATCAACCCGCTCAGGCGGGTGATTTTGTTTCTGGTGGTATGTCCGACTCATGATGCCCAAAGACATTCGCAACATCGCCATTATCGCCCACGTCGACCACGGCAAGACGACCCTGGTGGACCAGATGCTCCGACAATCCGGCCAGTTCCGGGAGAGCGAGCTCCGGGGCGAGCGTATCCTGGATTCCAACGACCTCGAGCGCGAACGCGGCATCACCATCCTTGCCAAGAACATCGCCCTGCAATTGGGCGAAACCAAAATCAACCTGGTCGACACCCCCGGTCACGCCGACTTCGGCGGCGAGGTCGAGCGCACGCTCACCCTCGCAGACGGCTGTCTGCTTCTGGTGGATGCCGCCGAGGGAGTGATGCCCCAAACCCGCTTCGTGCTCCGCAAGGCTTTTGCGCGCGGACTGAAGCCCATCGTCGTCATCAACAAGATCGACCGGCCCGACGCCCGCATCTCCGAGGTCCTCAACGCCGTTTTCGACCTGTTTTTGGAGCTCGGAGCCACCGACGAGCAGATGGAATTCCCGGTCATTTACGCCTCCGGCCGCGACGGCATCGCCTCGGTGGACGCGAATGTCCGAGGCACCGATCTGAAGCCGTTGTTCGACGCGGTTCTGAAGCATGTGCCCCCTCCGGTGACCCGCCCGGACGATCCCCTCCAGATGCTGGTCACCTCGCTCGATTACAACGAATTCCTTGGCCGCCTGGCCATCGGCCGCATCACAGCCGGCAGCATCCGGAAAAACCAGCGGATAGCCCACCTCCGCCGCGACGGCAGCCGGAAGGACCTGCCCGTGAAGGCCCTGTTCACTTTCGACCGCCTCGGCCGGGTCGAGGCCGAAGAGGCTTTCTCGGGTGATGTCTGCGCCGTGGTCGGCATCGACGACATCGACATCGGTGATACCATCGCCGAGCTCGACAAAGCGGTGGCGCTGCCCCCCATCGCCGTGGACGAACCCACTCTCAGCATGGTGTTCCGCATCAACGACTCCCCCTTCGCCGGCCGGGAAGGGACCTTTGTGACCAGTCGCCAGCTGCGTGAGCGATTGACCAAGGAACTCGAGCGGAATGTCGCCATGCGGGTCACCTCAGACCCAGAGAAGATGGATGAATTCCATGTCGCGGGCCGCGGCATGCTGCACCTTTCCGTCCTCATCGAGACAATGCGCCGCGAGGGGTTTGAGCTTTCCGTCACCAAACCCAGGGTCCTCACCAAGGAGATAGATGGCGAGGTCATGGAACCGATCGAATTCCTGGTGGTCGAGGCGCCCCAGGGTGCGGTCGGCGCGGTCATGGAACTGGTCGGCAACCGCCGGGCGGAATGCCTCAAGATGGACAGCAACGGCGTCACCAGCCACATCGAGTTCACCATCCCCGCCCGCGGGCTCATCGGCCTGCGCAACCGCCTTATGACCGCAACCAGCGGCGAGGCGATCGTCCACCACAATTTCCACGAGTACGCCCCCAACCGCGGCGCGATCGCCGGGCGCCAGAACGGCGTCCTCATCAGCATCGAGACCGGACGCGTCACCGCCCACGCCCTCGAGGCCCTTCAGGATCGCGGCATATTGTTCGTGCAACCGGGTGACGAGGTCTACGAGGGCCAGGTCGTCGGTGAGCACTGCCGCGACAACGATCTGGTGGTCAATGTCTGCCGGGAGAAGAAGCTGACCAACATGCGCGCCGCCGGCTCCGACAAGACCGTCGTCATCAAGCCGCCCCGCCAGATGAACCTGGAGCTGGCGCTGGAATACATCGACGATGACGAGTTGGTCGAGGTCACCCCCGGCGCCATTCGAATCCGCAAGATTTACCTGAAGGAAAACGAGCGCAAGCGCTTCGCCCGCTCCGCCTCGGTTTGACCTGCGGAAACCGCCTGATCAGGGGGAGAATCCATGCGGACCGCGCGCCTTTCCCCGGGCCCATGGCTGCTCGCATTCACCACGGTCTTGGCAATGGTGTGGTTGGCCGGCCAAAACCCGATTGCGGGCGTGGTTGGTTTCCTGGTCGGCAAGCATGTCCTGATCGCGGTCCTGGCCCGGGAACTGGGGGTCGATTCCCCCAGGGCGGGCTGATCGTGCCGGCATCGCTCTGAAAGCGCTGCGGGTTGGCAACCGTTTCAAAAACGGCTGCCAACCCGCTTTTTTTCTTGTATTCCGTTCTCAACAGGACGGTTTCAACTTGCCCCGCAAGATGTCCAGCACCCCGGCCAAGGGCACCCGGACCTGCTCCAGGCTGTCGCGGTCGCGCAGCGTGACCGTGCTATCCTCCTTGGTTTGGCCATCCACGGTGATGCAGAACGGCGTCCCGATCTCATCCTGCCGGCGGTACCTTCGGCCGATGGCGCCGCCATCATCGTATTGCACCGCCAACTCGCCCTTCAGCTCGGCGTACAGTTTCTGGGCCACCTCGGGCATACCGTCCTTGTTCACCAGGGGCAAAATGGCGGCCTTCACCGGGGCCAGTCGGGGGTGCAGCTTCAGCACCACCCGGGTGTCCCCCTCCACCACATCCTCGTGGTACGCCTCGCACAGGAACGCCAGCGTGCCGCGATCCGCGCCCGCCGAGGGTTCGATCACATGCGGCACAAACCGCTCCCGCGCCTGGTCATCGAAATAGCGCAGGTCCTTGCCCGACCCCTTGTGCCGGGGCTTGCCGTCCTCACCCAGTTCCACCGCCAGCTCCCCGTCCTTCCGGGCCAGCTTGCCCTCCATATGGCTGCGCAGGTCGAAATCGCCACGGTGGGCGATCCCCTCCAACTCGCCGAACTCGCCGGGCGGCAGGAACGGGAAAGCGTACTCGATATCCGCGGTGCCGCAGGAATAGTGGCTCAGCTCGTCGGCGTGGTGGTCGCGCAACTGCAGCCGGCTGGAGGAAAGCCCCAGCGACAGGTACCAGGCGTAACGCCGGTCGCGCCAGTACTTGTACCAGTCCGGTGATTCCGACGGCTTGCAGAAGAATTCGATCTCCATCTGCTCGAACTCGCGGGACCGGAAAGTGAAGTTCCTGGGCGTTATCTCGTTGCGGAAACTCTTGCCCACCTGCGCGATGCCGAACGGCAGCTTCACCCGCGTCGAGTCGCACACGTTTTTGAAATTCACGAAGATGCCCTGGGCCGTTTCGGGCCTGAGGAACGCCGCCCCCTCCTCGCCGCTCAACGCGCCCACGAAGGTCTTGAACATCAGGTTGAATTCCCGGGGGGCTGTCAATGTCCCGGTCTCATTGGCGTCGGGCCCTAGCACCTCGGTGAAGTCGGCGACCGTGGTCAGCGACACCAGGTCGGAGCACCAGGACAGCTCGTCGGCCTGCTTGGCCCGCAGGTTGAAAAATTTCAGGGCCCTCGACTCGGTCTCCTTCAGACCCTCCTCACCACCCGTCTGGCTTGAGACGAAGATTTTCCTTCCCTTGGCCTCAACCCAGCGCCCGCGGACCTGGTCGTGTCGGTACCGCTTCTTCGACACCCGGCAATCGACCATGAAGTCGTGGAACAGGTCGTAATGGCCCGAGCATTTCCACACCTGCGGATGCATGATGATGGAGCAATCCAGCCCCACCATCTGATGGGTGGTCGGGGCGCCGGGGGATGTGATCAGCTCGTTGTGGCCGGTGACCATGTCCCGCCACCAGGCCTCCTTCACATTCCGCTTCAATTCCACGCCCAGGGGACCGTAATCCCAAAAGCCGTTCAGGCCGCCATAAATCTCGCTCGACTGGAACAGGTATCCACGCCGCTTGCACAGGGCCACCAGCTTGTCCATCTCCATCATTCCGCATCCTTTCGCGGCGGACCGGGGATACTCCCGTTTCGCGCCTTCCTGGGCCAAAAAACCAAAATCCTAAAATCCCAAAACCCTTCAAAAAATCGTTCGATTAGCCCTTTCAGTGCCCGGGCACTTTGTCTCGCGCAAGACTCCTGGGCCCCGGGCCCACCAATTCCAATCGCGTCGGGTCATGGCGCAAGCGTGGCACCACCGGCAGGCTGTCCAGAGAGGAGGCTAACTCCACATCACCGGCGAATCCAAGCCCGGCCAAAGTTCGCCCGTGCTCCTCGGCCTGGAGCGCGGCATGCAGTTGCCCGGGCTCCATGGTACCTGCCATTTCCACGGCCAGCCGGGTTTCTATATCCCCAGACACCGCGTACGGTTCGTCCAGATGGCTCAGTGCCCTCGCCAGCCAACCCGCGAAAAGCGTGTCCTCACCACAGGGCTGCCCATGCTGCCCAGCGCAGACAATCCGCACTGGATCACCCGTCTGGTTCAATTCCTCCACCAGCGCGGAGAGGTTCACGAATGCGCCCGCGAATACTCGACCTGCTTTTGCGACCGAAAGCAGGGCCCGGGTGCCGTTGGTAGTCCCCATCACGATGGACTTGCCCCGCACCCGGGCAGGGGTGAAATCCAAGGGTGAATTTCCCAAATCAAAGCCGGGAGGCTTCACGCCCCCTTTTTCCCCGACAAGCAAAACCCGGGCGGGATCCAGCCGCCCGGACAACCCCAAAGCATCCTCAGGGGACAGGCACGGCACCACCGCCGTGGCACCCGACGACAACGCCTGAATGATCGTTGTGGTGGCCCGTAAGACATCCACCACAACGGCCTGCTCCTCCGCGAGTGAAATGGCAATTCGTTCCCCTGTCACACCCCCAGGTGTGAGATGGACCCGCACAGTGCGCCTGCCGGTGCTCAAAATCTTGTCTTTGTCCGCCATCAGCTTCCACGACAAATGACTCAACCAAGACAGAAACCCTGTCCGGATGGCACTTTGAAACGAGTTGGGGGCTGCTGTAAAGGCCGAATTGAATTACCGACTCGCGGTTGAAATCAAAAGATTTCAATCACTGGCCTGAAGTCATAAGAAATGGCCCGGGAACCTCCCGAATGGCCCGGGTCATGGTTACCCACCCAGCCTCGGCCGGAGGTTTGACAATGCGATAGGCGGTTTCCAAGGCCTTCTTGCCCTCTTCCTGCAGGGCATCTTTCCACTCCGGCCAAGGTTTCAGCAGGATGGAACCAGGCTGAATCCGGCTTGCCAGGCGCAATTCCCCGGCAGGGGTGGCTTCCAACCCGTTTTTGGCTTTTTGCTGGAACATTTTCGGCAGAATTGGCCCGATTGCCCCCAACAGAATGCAACTCACCACAAGCAAGGCGGTCCGCCCCCGCCATACCTTGGAAGGCCTGGGTACCACGACAGTTGGCTCATGGAAGGCCGGCATGGAAATGGCAGACAGGATCTTTTGGCGCAAACCCTCCGGTGGCAAACCACCCTGCAAGCCTTCCAGGGTATTGGCCACCCGGGCGATTTCCCGGCAGTGGAAACGGCAATGGCTGCATTCGGCCAGATGGCTTTGAATGGCGGCGCGCCTGGGCAGATCCACCCAGTTGTCCCGCAACCAATCCTGACAGGCGTGGCAATCCATCACGCCTCCTTCGCCGGATTGAAGCCAAAAGGTTCTCCAGGCCCGGTTTCACCCCGGGGCGATACTGATTCCACATGGCCACCTTCAACCAGCCAAAGCCACAGGGCTTTTCGCCCTCTGGAAAGCCAGGTCTTCACGGTGCCAATCGGCTTTTGCAATATCTGGCCCACTTTTTCCACAGGCTGGTTCAGTTGATGGTGCAGTACCAGTACCAGCCGGTACTCCTCGCGCAAAGTCAGCAACCCTTCCCGTATCGCCCCCTCCAGCGCGGGCGCACAACCAGCGCTTGAAGGATGCTCCTCCAGTTGCTGGGGCAATTCCCCATATACCTTGGCTCCGGTGCGCAGGTTTCGGCACACATTGGCCGCGATGGTCAAAACCCAGGGTTTCAAGGGTCGGCCATCCCAGTGGTGCAAAAAACGAAAAACACGGACGAAAGCGTCCTGCGTGGCGTCTTCCGCATCATGCGTGTTTCCCAGCATTCCCAGGCAAACCCGGTAAACTTCTGGGAGTAACAAATCAACCAGTTCAGTGCGGGCGTTTTCTTCGCCGGCATGGATCCGTTGCACCAGTCTGTGATCTGGAGCCTCGTTCCGGCTCATCGGATGCAGTCCCGCAACAGGTCGCGAACTTCCTCCGGGCTTGCGTCCTGGAGGCGCTTGCCTTTGTCCCGCAGGCGTTCGTCAAAACGCATCGCGGTGTCAGTCATCCGCTCGTGCGTTTCATCCGAGCCACCCACCAGCAGAAAGTTCTCACTCTGCGTGATCCGTTTTTCACCATCATCCGGTTTTTGGTCGAGACCTAGTCCCAGAATGCCCTGGACAGCCGGGGCGGAGTTTGGCTTTTTGCGAGATGCCATGATTTGGTTCAACTCCGCATCCGGCCGGAGGTTGCCCCGCCGGCCCATGCCTGTCAGACTATCTCAATATAGGCGAAACGGTCAACCGCCAGCCCGGGTTCGGCGTCAGGCCAATCCCTTATCCCACCTTTGGAATCCCAGCCCATGCGCCAGATCCATCGCCGTCAGTTTCACCTCGCCTCATCCACCCTGGTTTTGGGCGCTGCCGGCCTCCGGGCCGCACCTTCGGACCGTCTGGCCGTGGGCTTCATCGGGGTTGGCACCATGGGCCGGGGCCACCTGGGCAGTTTTCTCGGTATGAAGGACATCGAGGTGGTCGCCGTTTGCGATGTGGTGAAAGAGCGCACGGATAGTGCCGCCAACACGGTCGCCAACCACCCCAATTACAAGCCTTCCGGCAAACAGGCCCAAAAATTCGACGATTACCGCAAGCTGCTAGACCTGAAGGGCCTCGACGCCGTGGTGATCGCCACGCCCGACCACTGGCACGCCCTGCAGGCTGTGCACGCCGCCCGGGCCGGCAAGCACATTTACTGCGAAAAGCCCCTCACCCGCACGATCGGTGAAGGCCGCAAGGTGGTGGAAGAAGTGGCCAAAGCGGGCATCGTCTTCCAGACCGGCAGCCAGCAGCGCAGCGAGTTCAGCAACCATTTCCGCAACGCCGTCGAGCGGGTTCGCAATGGGATGATCGGCAAATTGCAGGTCATTCGCATCGGCGTGGGCGTCCCTGCCATCGCTTGCAACCTGCCCGCGCAGGATATCCCCGAAGGCACCGACTGGGAACGCTGGGTCGGCCCCGCCGCCTTCCGCCCCTACCACTCCGATCTTTGCCCAAAGGGGGTGCACGGGCATTTCCCCGCATGGCGCTCCTACCGCGAATACGCCGGCGGCGGGCTGGCCGACATGGGCGCCCACCATTTCGATATCGCCCAATGGGCCCTGGACATGGACAAGTCCGGGCCGGTGAAGGTGATTCCCCCCAAGGATCCCAAGGCCACCTCCGGCCTTCGCTATGTCTACGCCAACGGTTTGGAAATGATCCATGGCGGCGAGGCCGATTGTGTGTTTGTGGGCGACAAGGGAACCATTCGGGTCAGCCGGGGCAAGATCGAGGCGGACAAGCCCGCCATCCTGACCGACCCGCTGCCAGAGGGCGGATTCCGGGTTTACCCCTCGAACAACCATCGCCGCAATTGGGTGGACTGCGTTCGCCAAAACAAGGAATGCATCTGCCCGGCCGAAACCGGGCACCGTTCCGCCAGCATCTGCCATCTGGGCAATATCGGCTATCGTTTGGGGCGCGAATTGACTTGGGATCCGGCTCGCGAAACTTTCCCTGGTGATGAAGAGGCCCAGGCCCTGGTCAACCCTCCGCTGCGCGCCCCCTTCATCTGGTAAGGCCAACCGATGACCGAGCCCTGGTACGCCGACGGCCTGTCGTTCTCCTGCACACAGTGTGGCAATTGCTGCACCGGCGCCCCTGGCTATGTATGGCTTCAGGACGGTGATGCCGACAGGATTGCCGCCCACCTCGCCGTGCCTGTGGAAGAGGTCATGTTGATGCACGCCCGCAAGGGGCATCGCGGCCTGACCCTGCGTGAGAAAAACAACGGCGACTGCGTCTATTTCGAGCAAGGCAAGGGCTGCGTCATCTACCCGGTGCGCCCCGCCCAGTGCCGAACCTGGCCATTCTGGGAAAGCAACCTGCGCTCCCGAAAAAACTGGGACAGCATTGCGGAAGGCTGCCCCGGCATCGGCCGCGGCCCCCTGATCGGCGTGGATGAGATCGTTTCCCGCATGCGTGAGTTCCGCATTTGAATCAGACCGGTTCCGATCAATCCTGGCTGGCTGAACTGCAAGCCCTCTACGCCTGGGCCGATGCCGAGGTGGCGGCCCGCGCCCCGCGCTGCGAGGCTTCCGGAAAATGCTGCCGTTTCAGGGAATACGGCCACCGGCTGTACCTCTGTCAACTGGAGGCGCGCCACCTGCTGCAATCTGCCCCGGCATGGCCCATGCCCGCGGATGAGGGCGGCTGTCCCTTCCAGGTGAACGGACTCTGCACCAGGCGCGACACCCGCCCGCTCGGCTGCCGGGTTTACTACTGCGACCCCTCGTTTTCCGGCGCGATGGAAGCCATCATGGAAGAAGGCATCCGCCGGCTGAAGGAAATCACTGACAAGCACCACCTGGGGTGGGACTACTCCAGCCTCCATGCTTTCCTGAACGATCCAGCCCGGGCCGGCGTGCAGGCCCCCTTGCCAACCGCGGAGACTCCTCCATGCGACTCAACACCCTGCTCACTGCCCTTGGTGTCCTGATCTGCCTCGCCTCAGCCCAATCGGCCCATGGAGGCGATTGGCCCGGGTGGTTGGGGCCCACCCGCGATGGCGTTTCTCCCGAAACTATCCAGCCCTGGAAGGGTCCCCCGCCCATCCTCTGGCGCATCCCCACCGGCGAGGGCCATTCGTCCCCGGTCGTGGCGGATGAAAAGTTGTTGGTCTTTTCCAAAGTCAAAGACAAGGAGGCCGAGGAACTCACTTGCCTTGATGCCAAAACTGGCAAAAAAATCTGGGCCAGCGCCGACCCCAGGCCCCCTTTCGCCAACCAGTTTGGCAACGGCCCCCGAGCCACTCCTTTGGTCTCAAATGGAAAGGTTTTCACCCACGGCGCATCAGGAATGTTGGTCGCCCGTGAATTGTCCTCCGGCACAATCCTCTGGCGCGTGGACACCCTGAAGGAATTCAACGGTAAAAACCTCTTCTTCGGCGCCTCATCCTCCCCGCTCCTCGCCGATGGCAAATTGATCCTGATGGTGGGGGGCCAAAACGCGGGAATCGTCGCCCTCGATGCCGCCTCGGGCAAAACGATTTGGACCGCCACGGATGACAGGGCAAGCTACAGTTCCCCCATCCACTGGAAATCCACGGAGGGGGACCGCGTGCTGGCCCTGACGGGCAAGGGGTTGGCTTGCCTCAACCTGGCCGACGGCAAACGCCTGTGGCACTACGATTTGGTGGACCAGTTGAACGAAAGTTCCACCACGCCCATCA
>JAFMJU010000352.1 GCA_017853285.1 Gemmataceae bacterium | reverse complement strand
CGCAGGCACCCCTGTCGCCGTTGCCCCGCCACTGCCAATACCCCTGCCCGTGCCGGGCACCCCGGGAGAGGCTGCTGACAAAAAGGAAACTGCTTCGGCCCAAGGCAAAACGCTGCTGGACAAATCCCGCCAAGAACTGCGGGCCGGACAGACAGCAAACGCCCGACGGTTGGCCGAAGAGGCATTCCAGGGGCCTTATGGAGTGGCCGAGGACGCCACCGCGGTGCTTCGGTCTATCGACATCGAGGAAGTGAACCAGAAGGCCCTTTCAAGCCGACGCAATTTCGACGCGATGGTCAGCGCCTTCAACAGGCGTGAGTACTCCCAGGCCCGCATCCTGATGGGCTCGGTCAATGAGAAATTGCTCGATGCAGACCGTCAGGGCCGGTTGAAAGAAATCATGACCACCCCGGGCATGCAGGCCGCTGTGGGCGAGGCGATCGCCCAAACCGGCGCCAACCTGCCCGCCGGGGCCGCCCCGAAGGGAACCGGGTCAACCACCGTCGCAAGCGAGCCGACCGTACCGCCCCTGCCCGGCGCGGCCGGATTGACCGCTGGCGGCGAGGATGCCGCCCCTGCCTCCGACGCCCTGGCCCAGGCCCAGGCCATGCGGAAGGTGAAATTCGACCGCATGCAGCAGCGCGGGCTGGATGTCCAGCGAGAGGCCGCCGAGAAATTCCGGGCGGGCGAGATGGACGCCGCCCTCGACATGCTCAGCGACTACATCGAGCAGGTGGAATCAGAGGGGATCGACGCCGCCAAGGTTGCCCAACTCCGCCGGCCGGTGGAAAGCCGCATGCAGCACTTCAAGCTGCTGAAGGCCCAGAAGGACTTCCTGGACCAAGACGGCACCGCCAAGAACAACAAGAAGAATGTCATCGGCCAGAAAATGCTCGCCGAGGACAACCGAAACAAGAAGGTTGCCGAGCAGATGAAGCTCTTCAACCAGTCCTTCAAGGAAGGCAAGTACCTGGAGGCTGAAAGCTACGCGATGAGGGCCCAGGAACTGGACCCCGACAACGCCATGGCCGCCGCCGCAATCAACATGGCAAAAACCCAGCGGGCGCTTGTCGCCGTGAAGAACGGCAAGGGTGACCGCGAGAGCATGGTTCTCACGGCCTTGAATGACGCCGAGAAGGTGGGCCCGTCCCTCAACTCGGAAAGGCCCCTGGATGTGGGTAACGACCGCAAGGACCTGCGCGACAAGCGCCAGCCCCTAACCGCCCTCAGTTCCCCCGTGCGCAAGAGCAGCGCCGAGAAGGAGATCGAGGGCCGTCTGAACCAGTCGGTGAACCTGAACTTCAACAACCTTCCCCTGAAGGATGTGCTGGAAGACATCCGCGCGATGTACCAGATCAACATCGTGCCGGACATGGCGGCCTTGGAGCAGGAGGGGATCAGCCTCGAGCGTCCGGTCACCCTGAAGCTGGAGCAGATCTCGCTGAAGAGCGCCCTGAACCTGATGCTGCGCAATGTCCACCTGACCTGGGTGGTCAAGGACGAGGTGCTGCAGATCACCACCGAAAGCCAGGCCCGCGGCAAGATGTCCACCGTCACCTACCAGGTGACCGACCTCATCCTGCCAGTGGAGAACCACGGCTCGGTGTCCGGCACCAGCATGAACCCGCTCATCACCCGCGGCACTGGAACCTCCGGCGGCAACAATAACGGCCCCGGCGGGCAGCCCTCACCGATCCAGACCCCACTGTCCCTCTCGGGCGGCCAACCCGTGGGCACACCCACCGGAGGCGACCTGGGCCAGTCCGACAGCACCTGGAACAAAAAGAACGGGCAGACCACAGAGGAGGCCCTCATCCGCCTGATCACCTCCACCATCGAGCCCCAGTCCTGGAGCACGGTGGGCGGGTCCGGCACGATCGAGTACTACCCCCTGACCATGTCGCTCGTGATCAACCAGACTCCAAACATCCAGGAGCAGGTCGCCGACCTCCTGAACAACCTGCGTCGCCTGCTCGACCAGGAAGTGGCCCTGGAAGTCCGGCTGATCTCGATCGCGGAAGATTTCTACGAGCGTATCGGCCTCGACTTCAACCTGAACATCAAGACCGACCGCAACACCGCGAAATTCGAGCCGATGATCACCTCGGGCCAGTACAAGCCCGCCGGCTACATCAACGACCCGTACTTCCGGAACATGGTGGGCGGTATCACTCCCGCCGGGGCCTTCACCTCGGACCTGGACATCCCCATCAATCAGAACTCCTTCAACCTGACCAACCCGCAGTTCGGCAACTACTTCGGGGCACCAGGTGGCGGCATCAACATGGGGCTGGCGTTCCTCTCGGACATCCAGGTCTTCCTCTTCATGGAGGCGGCCCAGGGCGACCAGCGCACCAATGTGATGCAGGCCCCCAAGTTGACCCTGTTCAACGGCCAGACCGCCACGCTGAATGTGGGTGACACCCAATTCTTCGTGATGGATGTGGGTGTGGAAACGCTGCCCAACGGCAACGTGACCTTCCAGCCCCGCACCCAGGGTTACTTCAACGGCATCCAGCTCACCATCCAGGCCATCATCTCGGCCGACCGACGCACCGTGCGCCTGTCACCGAACATCGTGATGCAGAACCTGGTGCCCGGGCCGGTCAACCTGTTCCCGGTGGTGGTGCCGATCTTCCCGCAGCCCGGCATCAACCAGATCAACCCGGCCGACCCGATCACCTTCACCCAGCTCATCCAGCAACCCGTGATCCAGTCGATCATGGTGCAGACCACCGTCGCGGTTCCCGATGGCGGCACGGTGCTGATGGGCGGCCTGAAGCGGCTGAGCGAGGCCCGCAACGAGTATGGCACCCCGATCCTCAGCAAGATCCCCTACATCAACCGCCTGTTCCGCAACACCGGATACGGCCGCGAAACCACCAGCCTGCTGATGATGATCACGCCCCGCATCGTCATCCAGGAGGAAGAGGAGCAACTGCAAACCACCTTCCGCCCCACCCCGGCTGTCGCCCCCTAATCCAGGGCAGGCAAAAGCCTAAAGGCCAGCGAAGCCCCGATCGGCCGGTCTTTCCTTCGGGAAGGACCGGCCGATCGGCTTTTCAAGGGTTTCTGGCCTGCCTCAATCAGCCTTTCCAGGTTGACCCAAATTATCAGCCTTTGGCACCATGGGGCCTGTTCTTGAATCATCCAGGTAGATTCGATGCCCACTCCCGCCAGCCAGCGCGTGCCTTCACCCGCCGAATGGCTGCGCCTTCTTTATGGGGATATCCTTTTCCCCGGCAGGGAATCTGGAACTGAATCCAAGGCCAGTCTGGCTCGCTGGGCAATCCTGACCATTCTTGGCCTGACGGTTTGCCTGGCTGGCATGGACATGCCCTTACTGGAACCGGATGAAACCCGGTACGCCCAGATTCCCCGCGAGATGCTGGCGTCTGGAGAAATGTCTGTCCCCTTGCTGGACGGTGAACCGTACTACGACAAACCGCCACTTTTTTATTGGGCGGTCGCTTCCAGCTATCGCCTTTTTGGAGAATCGATACCGGCAGCCCGGTTGATTCCCGATATAGCGGTGTTCGTGACGCTTTTGCTGACTTACGCGGTAGGCCGGAAAAGTCTTGGAGAAGCCATTGCCTGGCGCGGTGCGATTCTGCTGGCCCTGGCGCCAGGGTTGGTAGGAATGGGCAGACTGCTTTTGCTGGACGGTTTGTTGACCTTGGTGGTATTTGCCGGGCAATCCGCCCTATGGCTTGCGGGAGGACGGGATTATTTCCGCCGGGGCTGGTGGTTTTTAGCCACATGCCTGGCAGGTGTGGGGTTGATGACCAAGGGCCCCATCGCCTTGGTGCTGATGGCGTCGCCCCTTTTTGTCCACCGATGGCTGATCCCTGCAAAACAAGGTAACGCGCCCAGTTGGAAAGCCTGGGTTGGCATGGGTATTGGAGCGGGACTAATAGCCTTGCCCTGGCATATGAGCCTCGCGTGGAAGGACCCGCATTTCTTGCGGCATTATCTTTGGGAGCACCATGTGCTGCGATTCTTGCAGCCATTTGACCATGTGCGAGGCACCTTCTTTTATGTGCCGGTGCTGGCCCTGGGCCTTTTACCTGGGTCATTCCTAGTCATTCCCCTGATGAAAAAGCTGTTAGTCACCGGGGATGAGGTTCGGGCCGGGCGCTCAGCCGACTTGGGCTATTGGTTGCTATGCGCCGGAGCCTGCATCGGTTTTTTCAGCCTTTCAGGCTGTAAACTTCCCACCTATGTCCTACCGGCTTTTCCAGCCTGCGCTCTGGTCCTTGGTTATGCCGCGCAAGAAATTCCAACCAGTTGGTGGAGGCTGGGAGTCGCGTCCTGGCTGTTGGTTTTGCTATCAGGCCTTCACCTGGTGCTGCCTACCTACGCCCGTTTGCGGTCGCCCCTGACAGATGACAAGGTGATGGCGTTTTTGGATCATGAACTGAAGACAACCG
>JAFMJU010000351.1 GCA_017853285.1 Gemmataceae bacterium | reverse complement strand
TTACAGCCCCTTGCGACCGGGCTTGCAGGTCCTCGTCGGATAGCTTTCCAGCCTCTTCAAGGAAACGGAGGGTGTCTTTGCCCTTCTTGGTTTCCCTGATGATCTTGGATTTTTCGAGGATCAACCCCATCTCATTCCTCAGAATGCCAAGCTTGTCTGGTGTGCCCAGGGACCGGGCCTTCCTTCTGGCGTTGGCTGCCTGCGAAGTCAGCTCCTGGAATCGAAACAATTGGTCCCGCTGGCTGTCCAGGTAAGCGTCATCCAGTTCCAGGGGGGTGATGGGCGGGACACCTAACTGGACCTTGAAGCGGTCCAGGGAGTCACGCAGGTTCACTTCTGCCGTGATCACATTGGTTTGGGAACCGATCAGGCTCTGGCGCACCCGGGCCACTTGCAGTTCGGCGATATCGCCGACAGCCTGAAACTCGCGATACTGGTCGAAAAAGCCGGCCAAAGATTCGACATTTTCCCGTTCGTTGGCCAAAATGGCCGCATTCAACAGCGTGGCGAAATACCCGTTGTTTGGAGCCGGGAAAACCTCGGCTCCCACCGGTAATGGCCCGTTGGTTCCAACAGGGACCTGCACTTCGCCTACCCCGGCCAACCCTGCCCCGGGCAATGCCCCGATTGGGATCCGGACCGCGGGCTGACTGGTCAAACCAAGGGTTGGCAGCGTGCCTCCTGCTGCCAAGTAGGTGTAAAACTGTTTGCGGAAACGCGCGTACCAGCGGATTTCATAGAGCAGGCCGCGTTCCACCAGGGTCAGGGGTTCCAAGGTCACGGCTTTTCCACCACCCTGAAACAAGGGTTGGAAAAAGTCCAGACTGAGCACCGACGGGCTAAAAACCTTGGTGCTACTGTTGCCCATTTCAACGACAGTCGCATTGGCCAGCTTGGCGACCAGCAAGGCGCCTGTGGAAAACCTTTGGGTAACACCCAACTCGGTGTCAGGCCTCCACCGGTTCCTCAGGCCCTCTGGCAATTCCGAGCCGGACCATTCGCGCAGGGCTTGCTCACGGGCGAAGAATTGCGCCGTGAATGCGAACCTTTCGGAGGTGACCGGCAGGGCGGCCAGGTAAACCTCTTCGCGTCGGGTCTGGAATTCCCTGCTGTTAATCAGGCCTAATTCGCTGGCCTGTTCCAGGTTGACGCGGAAGGCGGGTTGGGCCCCCGGGCTTTCTTTTTCCCCGCGCACATCAATGGTGCCCGGCTGTTGGCCCAGGGCCTCCGCCAATTTGTTGTCGCTTTCCCAGGAATCGGACCCGTAGCCCGATCCGCGCCGGGAGGTGCCGGATTCATCATCACTGGCAAGCGAGGTGTCTTTTCGCTTTTTAAGTTTCAGGTTTTCACGGTTGTAGGTATCCCAAGCGGCCAACATATCCAGATAGCCGGCTCCTTCGACGTATTCAATTCCCTGTTTTCCTGGCTTTTGGGGCCGTGGCGAATCCTGCATGGCCGCCGGATCATCGGGAGGCATCGGTGGCCGGTCCTGATTGCCTGGGGAGGCAAAACGGGATCGGGGATCCGGGTAATAGTTCATTTCCTCGATTTTCCAGGCGGGATGGTGATCCTTCCCCGCCAACACGGTGTCCACATCCTTGTCGACCTGGTTTCTGTAAAATCTTCTGGAACAACCCGTTTCAAGGCAGGCACTGCCAAGAAGGGTGACCCAAAACCAACCGCGGATTTTCCGGGAGGCAAATGCCATTGTCATTCACCTCCTGAATTTCGGTTGAGCATGAATGACAGACCTGTTTCTGGAAACGGAATGATCGTTACATCCCGTATCGTCCTCAGGGTTTGCCTGTCTTTACATGGAATTGGGCTTTAGTTCGAATATTTTTTTATAAATGGTGATCAAATGAAATCTTTAGTGGTTCGAGAGTGGGGCGAGCCTAGGGATAGATTAAATATTGAGGAATCTGCCCTCCCCGAACCCGGGTGGAATGAGGTTCGGGTCCGTATGGTGATGGCCCCGATCAATCCCTCCGACTTGTTGATGATCAGAAATCGCTACGGGCGCCAACCTGCCCTTCCCTGCTGTCCCGGATTTGAGGGGGTTGGAGTGGTAGAGGCCGGGAAAGGTCCCTTGGCTTGGCGTGTGATGGGAAAAAGAGTGGCGGTTATCGCCAAGGATGGCGGTTCCTGGGCCAGTCATTGCGTGATTCCAGCCATTCGGGCAATTCCCTTGGCACCAGAAGTCCCGGATGAACAGGCCGCATCCTTTTTTGTGAATCCTGTCACGGCCTGGGTCATGATTCGGAAGCTCCTCAGGCCGCCTCAAGGGGCTTGGATTGGGCAAACTGCCGCTGCCGGGGCTGTCGGGCAGATGATTGTTCGTCTCGGGAAAGACCTCGGTTTCAAAACCTTGAATATCGTTCGCCGTGAGGAGCAGGGGCAGATTTTGAAAGGGTTGGGGGCCGACAAGGTAATCGTGGGTTCCGGAGACGAATTGACTGAAAAAATCCAATTGGCTTTGGGAAATGAAAAACTTCATGCGGCCTTGGATGCGGTAGGTGGGCCAACTGGGGCATCCCTCATTCCCGCTCTCAAGCGGCATGGGAGTTTGATGATTTTTGGGCGATTATCTGGTGAGCCGATTCCGCTGCATTCCGGCCAATTGATGGCTGGAATGCGCAAAGTGGAAAGCTTTTGGCTATCGGAATGGACTCAGGATCAAAGCAAGTTGACCATGTGGTCCACCTTTCGTCAGGTTGCTGCTGCTATGAAAAGAGGTGTTTTGCAAAGCCCTGTAGGTAAAGTGTTTCCGTTTGAAGACTTCCGATCGGCTGTTCAAGAGGCTGATCGGGCTGGGAAAGATGGGAAAGTGCTTTTGCGCATGTCTTGAAATATTAAGACCGTTTGTCCACAAATCTTGGCCTAGACAGAAAGTTTGGGAAGGTGCATGGGCTCTCCTTGTGGAAGGAGCCCACGCATGCATTTTTACAGGATTGCCCCCTTTGGCGTTTGCCCTGCCCTGTTTCTAACCGGGTGTTTGGGCCTGGGTGTGAGTGATTCCTGGAATATTCCTTCCGAGGCGAAGGAAAATGGGCAATTGCCTTCCAACCTTCCCTACAAGCCACCCCAACCCGGGGAAAAGTCTGCGACCGCTGGTGAAGCGGTTCGGGTTGCTAAAATCGGACATGAAATCATCACCAAAAACCCAGGCCTGGGTGTCCACCCAATTTTCCAAACCACAGGGGAAGCCAAATTGGTCCTGAGCCACAAGGCGGCCAAAGTGGTGGTGATCAGCGAGTCCCTGTCAAAACAATGCGGTGATGGTGAATTGGCCGCCCTCCTCTCGGATGAGTTAGGCAGAATGGTGGTGGAGCAGGAATCCCTTGCTAGCCGGGTCAAACCTGGGGCGGCCAACACGAGGCCTTTGGCAGGCGGGATGGATAGGGATGGCGGCTCTTTCGGGCCTGCGGACGGTGTTCAATTGGCAGAAGCCGCCATTATTTCAAGAAAAAGCAGGGGAGTTGAGGCGGCCCCTGATTTCAGTTATGGCCTTAAAACCACAGATAGCATTCGTTTGGGTGAGGAGATCCTGAAGCGGTCCGGTTTTCAACCAGAAGACGCCGCAAAAGTGCGCGACCTTCGCCGGCAATCCGTCAAGGGTGTGGTTTGAGTTTTGATTTTTCGTTCTAAAAGAAACGGTTTTTGTTTTCCCCAAGCCGCCAATGGCAGCCTCTTGCAGTCAGCATCCCTTCCCTTAAGCTGATGCTATCGCTTTCAACTTCGGTTCTAGGACCATCGGGTTTTGGGATGGTGGCACCAACCGGACCCGGGTCTGCCTTTCCCTTGGGGAATTTTTGCCATGCTGACTCTCTCCGCCCTGCGCCTTCCCAAAGGACTTCAAGTTTTGGGGGTTACTTTCCTCTCTGTGGTCCTGGTGGGTTGCGGGTCAAAACCACAGGCGGGCAAATCAGGCGGGGCCTCCGCCAAGGGTGGTGACACAGTCGCATTCGTGTCCAACAACCCCGCTGAATTTTGGACTATCTGCGAGGCTGGCGCTCAGGCCGCGGCCAAAGAGGAGGGGGTCACCCTGGTTTTCAAGCGGCCACAGGATTCCAGCGCCGCCAGCCAGAAAAGCATTATCGAGGATTTGTTGGCCAAGGGTGTCAAAGCCATCTCGGTCAGCGTGATCAGCCCGGACAACCAGACCGAATTCCTGAATGCCGTCGCCAAGAAGGTCCCGCTCCTGTGCGTGGACAACGATGCCAGCAAAAGTAGTCGATTGGCTTATCTGGGAACCGCCAACCTTCAGGCCGGCCGGGCCGTGGGTGAACTGGTGAAGGAAGCCATGCCCAATGGTGGCAAGGTGGCGATTTTTGTCGGACAGATGGACCCCGCCAATGCCAAGGAACGCCGCCAGGGCGTGATTGATGTTCTCGAGGGATTGGCGGAATCCAAGGGGCTGCGTGACTGCCCG
>JAFMJU010000350.1 GCA_017853285.1 Gemmataceae bacterium | reverse complement strand
CCCCAGATCCTCGAATCGCGGCAACGGCGGGGCCACCGGGGCGCCACCACCGCCACCGCCACCCGCCGACAGCGCCTGCCGCACGTAATTCTTCAGATCGTCCTCGGTCACCTGGCCATGCTTGGCAGTAGGGCTGACCCGGTGCAGGTCAACACCCAGCTCGCGCGCCAGGCGGCGTGTCCCCGGGCTGGCAGATACCGGGCCCAGGTTCGCCGCGGCCGCCGCCGGGGTGATCGCCACAGGCGTGGTCGGCGCCACCAGCGAGGCCGGGGCAGCCACAGGCTGCGCGACCGGCACGGGCGCGGAAGCGGGCGCCGGGGCAGCCGGAGCCGCGGCGGGTGGGGGTGCCGCAGCCTTCGGAGCGGCGGCCTTGGCGGGCGCCGCCCCACCCTCGCTGATCACGATGTAGGCCTGGCCGATTTTCACCTGGTCGCCCACCTTCACCAGCACCTTGCTGACGGTGCCGGTGGCCGGGCTGGGAACCTCCAGGGCGGCCTTGTCCGCCTGGACTTCCATCAGGGCCTGGTCCTTCTGGACCGTGTCCCCCTCCGCGACCTTGAGGGAGTTGACCTCGACGATCTCCACATTTTCCTTCAGGGGCGGCAGCTTGTACTCGGTCGCCATCGAACTCTCCGTTCTGCTTTTTTCCCATCCATCAATAGCAAGCGCCGCCCGTGGAAGGGCGGCGCGGCGGAACTGCTTGTCGGGCTCAGGCCGTGAGCGGGTTCACCTTCTCCGGATCGATCCCCAGTTTCTTGTAGGCTTCGGCCACCTGGGCCATCGGGTACTGCCCCTTCCGGGCCAGTTGGTACAGCGTCGCCGCGGTGATGTGCTGCGCGTCCACCTCGAAGTGCCGCCGCAACGCGGGCCGGGTCTCGCTCCGCCCGAAACCATCGGTGCCGAGGGGGAACAGACCGCCCGGCACCCACCGGGCCACCATCTCGGGCAGCGAACGCATGTAATCGCTCGCCGCCACGAAGATCCCTTCCTCTTTCTCCAGCACGGTCTCCAGATAGCTCTTCCGCGCGGGTTTGTCCGGGTTGAGGAAGTTGTGGCGCTCGGCCTCAAGGCAGTCGCGCCGCAGCTCCTTGTAGCTAGTCGCGCTCCACACGTCCGCGCTCACGCCCAGCTCGGCCAGCATCTCCTGGGCCTTCAGGGCGAACTGCAGGATGGAACCCGAGCCGAAGATGTGCGCCTTGGGCCCCTTCGCCACGGTCGATTTGCGCAGCCGGTACAGCCCCTTCAGGATCCCCTCGCGCGAGCCTTCAGGCATCGCCGCCTGCACATAATTGTCGTTGTACAGCGTGATGTAATAGAAGATGTCCTCGCCGTTCTTGTACATCCGCCGGATGCCTTCCTGCAGGATGCACGACAGCTCGAACGCGTAGGCCGGGTCGTAGGCCATCAGGTTGGGCACCACCGAGGCCTGCACATGCGTGTGCCCGTCCTCGTGCTGCAGCCCCTCGCCGTTCAGCGTGGTGCGCCCCGCGGTGGCCCCCAGCAGGAACCCGCGGCAGCGCAGGTCCGCCGCCGCCCAGATCAGGTCGCCCACGCGCTGGAATCCGAACATCGAGTAGTAGATGTAGAACGGGATCATCGGCACGCCGTGGTTGGCGTGCGAGGTGCCCGCCGCGATGAACGACGACATCGCGCCAGACTCGTTGATCCCCTCTTCCAGCAGTTGCCCGTCGGTGGACTCGCGGTAGACCACCGCCATCTTCGCGTCCACCGGGTCGTACTTCTGGCCGTTGGCGTTGTAGATCTTGTAGGTGGTGAAGAACGGGTCCATGCCGAAGGTCCGGGCCTCGTCCGGCACGATCGGCACGATGTTTCGCCCGAATTCCTTGTCCTTCAGGAGCTGGCCCAGCATGTCCACGAACACGCCGGTCGTGCTGGGGGCCTTGTCGCCCGAACCCTTGGCGTACCGCAGGATCAGGTCGTTGGACGGGGCCTCCAGCGGGCCGCCCTTGGGATTGCGCTGGGGCAGGTATCCGCCCATCGCCTTGCGACGGCCGTGCAGGTAGGTGTGCTCCGGGCTGCCCGGCGCCACCGTCACGAAGTCGGCCTTCTCGGCCTTTTCGGCAGCCAGAGGTACGCCGAACTTCTCCCGCATTTCCAGCAGGGTTTTCGCCTTCAGCTTCTTTTGCTGGTGGGTGATGTTCAGCCCCTCGCCGGCGTCACCCATGCCGTAGCCCTTGACCGTGTGGGCCAGGACCACCGTGGGCCGCCCCTTGTGGGTGACCGCCTCCTGGTAGGCCGCGTTCACCTTCAGCGGGTCGTGCCCGCCTCGGCGCAGCCCCTTGATCTGCTCGTCGCTGAGGTGCTCCACCAGCTTCAGCAACTCGGGGTACTTGCCGAAGAAATGCTCGCGCATGTACGCGCCGCTTTCCACGACATACTTCTGCAGCTCGCCGTCCACCACCTCGGTCATGCGCTTGCGCAGCAGGCCGCTGTGGTCCCGTGCCAGCAGGGCGTCCCACTCGCTGGCCCACACCACCTTCACCACATTCCAGCCGGCGCCCCGGAAAAAGGCCTCCAGCTCCTGCATCACCTTGCCGTTGCCGCGGACGGGCCCGTCCAGTCGCTGCAGGTTGCAGTTGATGACAAAGGTCAGGTTGTCCAGATGCTCGCGGGCACCCAGGGTCAGGGCACCCAGGGTCTCGGGTTCGTCGCACTCGCCGTCACCCAGGAAGCACCAAACCCTGGAATTGCTGCGCGGCTTCAGGCCCCGGTTCTCCAGGTAACGCAGAAACCGGGCCTGGTAGATGCCCATGATGGGCCCAAGCCCCATGCTCACGGTGGGGAATTGCCAGAAGTCGGGCATCAGCCACGGGTGCGGGTAGCTCGAAAGGCCGCCGCCCGGCTGCAGTTCCCGGCGGAAGTTCAAAAGCTTCTGCTCGCTGAGGCGCCCTTCCAAAAACGCCCGCGAATACATGCCCGGCGAGGCATGCCCCTGGAAATAAACAAAGTCCGGACCATCGGGATGATCCGGACCCTTGAAGAAGTGGTTGAATCCCACCTCGTATAGCGTCGCCGAACTGGCGAAGGTGGAGATGTGCCCGCCTACGGTGCCATCGGCCTCGTTGGCTTTCACCACCATGGCCATGGCGTTCCAGCGCACCATGCTGGCAATCCGCTCCTCCATGGCCATATCGCCCGGGTACGCCGGCTGACGGTCGAGGGGAATGGTGTTCAGGTAAGGGGTATTGCAAGAGGCGTGGCCCGGGGCTCCCGCGAGGAAAGCCTCCTCCGCCGCCTGCTCGATCAAATACCGGGCCCGCTCACCGCCGGACCTGGAAACGACCGATCGGACCGATTCCCGCCACTCCTTGGTTTCCATCGGATCGGCATCGGCCTGGCACTGTCCGTTCGCCACAACTCCATTGGTTTCAGCAAGTTGCGGGTTTCCTTGGGGCGGCGCTGGCGTGGATGTGACAATGCTGGCCTGGGGCCGATCCAATACGCCTTCGCTCACCATGGCGAACTCCCGGACAATCTGTTAACCAAGAAAAAAACACGCGGTCACCGGACTGCTTGTATTCTAGTTTTACCGTGCAAGCAAGATAAGGTGAGCTTGGCGGTTAGGGCGGAACCAACACCCTCCCTCCCCAAACCCGGAAACGGGCCGGCGGAACCTGCCGCCTGACCCCTTGGAGATCAAAAAAACCGGTGGGATTCGACAAAACCCGTTCTGAACTCAGCGTCAAACAGGAACTCGCCTTGTTGGTGGGGGTAAGCCTCCCCGACCGGCCATGGAACGAGGCGGACCCGCTGGGAGAACTGCGGGGGCTGGCTGAAACCGCCGGTGCCACAGTGGTGGGAGAGCTCACCCAAAAGCGCCAACAGGTTCAATTGGGAACCTATCTAGGTTCAGGCAAACTGCGTCAACTGGCAGATTTGGCAGAGGCCAAGGACGCCGATGTCATCATTTTCGACAACGAGTTGACCCCCAGCCAAGGCAAGGCGCTGGAGCAGGCCACCAAGTGCAAAGTTTTGGATCGAAGCGAGCTAATACTTGATATCTTTGCCACCCGGGCGAGAACCGCTGAATCCCGGCTTCAGGTGGAACTGGCTCAGCTGGAATACTCCCTTCCCCGCCTGAAGCGCATGTGGACACACCTCAGCCGCGTGAAGGCCGGCATCGGCATGCGCGGCCCGGGTGAAACCCAACTGGAGGAAGACCGGCGGCTGGTCAACCATCGCATCCGCGACCTGAAGGAGAAGCTCCGCATCGTCCAGGGGCGCAAGGCCCGCGAGGTCGCCTCCCGCTCCACCGAGCCGACCGTTTCCCTGGTGGGCTACACCAACGCCGGCAAAAGCACATTGATGAACGCCCTCACCCACGCGGGGGTGCTTTCTGAAAACAAGCTGTTCAGCACGCTCGACACCCGAACCCGCCAGTGGAAGCTGGATGATGGCCGGATGGTGCTGCTGAGCGACACGG
>JAFMJU010000349.1 GCA_017853285.1 Gemmataceae bacterium | reverse complement strand
ATCGGCTGGCACAAGGCCCTAAAAGACGCGGTCCGGCAGGACCCGGATGTGATCCTGGTGGGCGAGTTGCGTGATATCGAAACCTTCGAGGCGGCGATCCACGCCGCGGAAACAGGGCACCTGGTGTTCGGCACCATCCACGCCGCATCCGCCGCAACCACCATCAACCGCATTCTGGACCTGTTCCCCCCTGAAAAGCACGGCGCAATCCGTCAGGCGTTGGCAAACAACCTGAAGGCCATCGTGGCCCAAAAGCTTCTGAAAAGCATCAAGCCAGGGGTTGGCCGTGTGCCAACGAACGAGATCATGATCGTGAACCCGATCGTGCGAAAACTGATCAGCGAGGGGCGAGACAGCTCCCTTCTGGACGCCATCCGAATGGGTTACCAGGAAGGCATGGTCGACTTCACTGAAAACCTGCGGCAGTTGGTGGATCGCGGGGACATCGACAAGGCCACCGCCCTGGAAGTGGCCCCGAATCCGGAACAACTGAAAATGGCCATGAAAGGAATCAAGGTGGCCACGCCAGGCATCTTGTAATCCTTTACGGCAATTCATCCATTTTCCCAAAGGCAAACGCGGCGGATTCTGGAAAAAACCATGGATTTTCCAAGAGACCTCCACTTGGCGGTCCATCCAGTCAAGTTGGCCATGGTAATCGGCCTGCTGACTGGATGGGTCGCCACCTTGCGCTGGGTGGACGAGGATAGCCCTGAAACAGGCATGCCCCAGCATTTCTGGAACGCATGCATGCTGGGGGCCGGAGTCCTCACGCTCATCGGATTTATGATATCGCCTTTTTTCCTGGGTCTGCCGCTTGGCCTTGCCTTGGCTTTTTCCCCCGCCTTCATTTACGCCTACCTGCGCAACCAGAAGGTGCCCCCTGCCCAGCAAGTGCTCACCCCCGAACACCTGAGCCGCGTTGCCCGCGGCTTGATGGGTATGCGCGAAAAGCGTGTTGCGCGCCGGAAAGCCAGCCTCCCGCCCCTGCGATTTGTCGGCAAAACACTGTCAGGTGGCGTGGAGGACCTGGACGCGGTTGAAAAAGCCCAACAATCGAAGGGCTACATCGCGGCCCTAAATCTCCTGTACGACGCGATCCAGCAAAAGGCCACGGATGTGCATCTGGAACCGCGTGAAAAGGAAATGTCCGTCCGTTTTCGCATCGACGGGCTGATGCAAGGCCAAGAGGCGCTGGATCGTTCCACGGGCGAATCAATCGTCAACATCTGCAAGGTGCTTGGCGCGCTGGACATCACTGAAAAGCGGAAGCCCCAGGACGGAAGCTTTTCGGCCAAAGTCAATGAACAGGACGGCGGTGAAGAAAGGGAGATCGATTTCCGCATCGCCACGGCGGGGAGTCTTCAGGGCGAAAAAATGGTCCTGCGCCTGCTGGGGCGCCAAGCCTCCCTTGGCTCCCTCGCGACACTCGGTTTCACCGAAAAAATGCGGAAGCAGTTGCAGGCACTGGTTCATCAACCCCATGGCATGATTCTGGTTTGCGGCCCGACCGGCTCAGGAAAAAGCACCACGCTCTACGCCAGCCTGATGGAAATCGATCGCCGCAGTCGCAATGTGATCACGCTGGAAAACCCCGTCGAATTCAAAATCCCGTCCTGCACGCAGATTGAAATCAACGAGAAGGCCGGCAAGACTTTCGCAGGGGAGCTGAGGAGCGTATTGCGGCAAGATCCCGATGTGATTCTCATTGGAGAAATACGTGACACGGAAACGGCGGAAATCGCATGCCGGGCGGCGCAGACAGGCCACCTTGTCCTATCCACCATCCACTCCAACGACTCGGTGACAGCGCTGGCCCGATTGCTGGACCTGGGGATTCCACCGTTTTTGATCGGCAATTCAGTGGTTGGAATTTTGGCCCAGCGCCTGGTCCGGAAACTTTGCGATGACTGCAAGGAAGGCTACCCCGCAAACCCGGATGTGGTGCGCCAACTAGGCTATGACCCCAAGCAACTGACAACCCTGTACAAGGCAAGGGAGCAAAAAAACGGGACGGCCGAATCTTGCCCCACCTGCAAGGGAAGCGGGTATTCCGGAAGGATGGGTGTTTTCGAATTCCTGCCAATCAATGACGGCGTGAAGGCGCTCCTCAAGGAAGACCCGGACATGGGTGCCATCCGAAAGGAAGGCCAAAAGGCCGGCCTCAGGTCTCTGCAGGAGGACGGCATGCGCCTGGCCGCCCAAGGCATCACGACGATTCAGGAGATCCTGAGGGTGGCCCAATGATCCCCCCCTTACCGGAAAAAAAAGGGGAAAACTGCCCATGGTGATCCTGGCTTGCCTTGTCCTGGTGGCCGCGGTGGCCTACTCAATGGCCATGGAAGGCCTTGCCGAGGCCCTGATTGTTCTCTTTGTGACACTCATCGCGGGTTTTATCGCCCTGGCCGTGCATCAATCCCTCGCGAATTTCCTGGGCGGCAAATTCGCCGGTTCCATGGCGGAAGGAACCGAGGACGCATTGGCTTTGGTGGGAATTTTTTGCCTCATCGCCGGAGGGCTGCGTTGGCTCACCCAGGCGATTTTGCCTTGGCAGGTTACCCTGCCTCCCCTGGTCAATCAAATCGGCGGGGCGGCGGTGGGAAGCCTCTCCGGGTGGCTTGCGGGGGGAATTCTGACAATCGCTTTGGCCACACTCCCTTGGCACCACGATTCATGGGGAATGGACTCACCCGTGGCCGCCGATCAAACCCCTACCGCATTTCGCACCATTTTCCCATCCGATCTGGTTTGGCTGGCGGGCGTTCGCCGGATGTCGGCCAACAGCAAGCTGGGCCATGGCACGGCCTTTGATGATGATGGAAGCTATCTGATTCGGTTTGGCAGACACCGGACCGGGTGGAGCAACAGCAAACCGCAAGCCTATTCCGGTGAACCCTATTCCGGGCAACCGTGAAATGGATTTTTAAACCATTAGCTTCAAGCCGCCACGCAGTGTCGGGCAGCAAACCTTGCCACTTCAGCGGCCATTTGTTCCGGATGGGTGGCGAAAGCCATGTGACCGGCGCCCGCTATCTCGCGGATTATTCCCGCAGGAACCCGTTTCACCAGGTCCATGCAGCAGGATTTTGAGACCATGACATCCTTGTCCCCCCTCAATGCCAATACGGGGACAGGCAATCGGTTGAGGCGCTCGCGCCAATCAAATCTTCGCGCCAAATTCAGCCTTTCGGAAATCACTCCCTGATCGGTTTGCCAGCATTGACGAACAGCCGCATCGAACAGCAGGCGATCCGGCCAATTCCTGCCAAACAGCAATTTGAAAAACTGATTGATACCCGGCTTGTTTTTGGGGAGTGGAATATTGGGAAGCACCCATTGGGCCACTTTGGGGATGAGGCCGTTTTCAAAAAAAGATCCCACACCCTGAAGAACCAACCTTCGGAACCGCCCAGGATGGCGGAGGGCAGCCTCCATGGCCAAAACCCCACCGAAAGAAACCCCCAAAACGGTAGGCGATTCCAGTTTCAAATGGTCCAGCTTGGCAACAAGGTCATCGGCCAAATCGACCAAGCCATAGCACTTTCGATCTCCCAGAATCCGGTGCTCCTCACGCACCTCGACCCCAACCACCTGGAAATCCTGGGTCAATTCACGGACCAAGGGAGCCATCAACGGCAAACCACCTGCCAAGCCGGGAACCAAGAGCAAGGGATCTCCCCTTCCCCAGCTTTGGGCTGTGACCAGTTGATTCCCCAAAGCAAAGGTCTTCTGCCAAGTTGGCCTTGGAAGTACGAATCCCTTTTGCCAGTCGAGCCAGCGGCCGGATGGTTGCATTTTCTAGATCCCAGCCTTTTGGATAATCACATTAAGTCCAAGTAAACGCACCGCAAAGTCTGTGCCATTCAACACAAAAATTATTAGTCATTTTCAACCACGAAATAATTTTCTTTAAAGTAATACCGAGATTGAACTTAGGAAATCCAAATCCATAATTGACGATAATTGGCGAATAAAGCGGCGATGATTTTAAGTCCGCCTAGCGCACCCTGGGTCGCTAATTTTCACCAAAAAAAGGTTTCCAAATAAGTGATCAACATTTTTCAACACATGCATATTTTTTCCGTAGAATCTAAAATCACATAGTACTTCTAACTTTTTATTTGGAAACAACTTGGACAAAACGGCCAATAGCATTCGATTTGTTGGCGGAAGCCGATGGCACCGTTTTACGGTGGCCGCGGGTTTCCTGCTTGCTTTGAGCTACACGCTTGGGGTTTTGATTCAAATCAGCATGGCCCCCTCCCTGGGGATCCATTGCCTTTTTTCGACCCGACTTTTAAGTCTGGATACTTCTTACCTTGACCCGGTTGACCAACCTGGCCTTCCGGAAGGTGGGCAAATTCTCAGCTTGGGCGGACAACCTGTCACCACCTGGCCCTCCTTACTGAGACTTCTTTCCAAACCCGACCAACTGACCAATGACCAAGGC
>JAFMJU010000348.1 GCA_017853285.1 Gemmataceae bacterium | reverse complement strand
TGGACGGTCCATCCGATTGGGTAACTGAACAGCCAGTTTAACCGGCCAGGAAGTGTGTGGCGAACGGGACGCGGGATGGGCGGCTGGTTTTGGGAAAGGTGGCGTGGGTGGATTACACTGGGGGTGTGGGAACCGGGTTTTTGGCGGGGGGAAATGCCGTGGTGAGCAGCGCGACGGGTTGGCGGGTTTTGGTGCTGGGGGTGTTGGGGTTGGGGCTTGCCTGCGGCTGGGCCGGGGCGCAGGACCGGTTGAAGAAAATGCCGGGGTATGCGCAGCACGAGAAGATGGCCAAGGAGATTGGCAAGGCGGCGAAGCTGGGCGCGCTGAGCGTGACCTGGAAGGACGACGGCAAGGGCCTGGAGTACACGCGGGACGGCAAGAAGTTCGCCCTGGATGTGGCGACGCTGGAGGAGAAACCGGTTGCCGAGGCGAAGGGTGAGGGTGACGGGAAAAAGGGGCGTGGCGGGCGGCCCGGAGGCGGGGGCCGGGGGCCGGAGCGAGGCCGGCAGTTTGACCGGGCGCTGTCGCCGGACGGCAAAACCCTGGCGCTGTACAAGGACCGGAATGTGTGGCTGGCGGGGCCGAAGGGGGAGGAGCCGAAGCAGGCGACCTTCTCCGGCAGCGAGAGCGCGCGGATCAAGTGCGGGACGGCGAGCTGGGTGTACGGGGAGGAGCTGGAGCAGAAGACGGCGATGTGGTGGTCGCCTGATTCGAAGAAGCTGGCCTATTACCGGTTTGACGAATCGAAGGTGAAGGATTTCTACCTGGCGCTGGACCAGACCAAGCTGCAGGACCGGCTGGATGTGGAGGCGTACCCGAAGCCGGGAGCCGACAACCCGGTTGTGGAGCTGGTGGTGCTGGATGTGGCCACCGGGAAGAGGACTTTCGTGGATGTGCGGGACGGCAAGCCGTTCACCAACGACGCGGTGGGGCACTATGTGTGGCGGGTGGCGTGGAGTGCCGACGGCAAGGAACTGCTGTTTCACCGGACGAACCGGTTGCAGAACATTTTGGAGGTGGTGGCCGGGGATCCGGAGACGGGCAAGACGCGGGTGGTGCTGCGGGAGGAATGGCCGGCGAGCTGGGTGGAGAACAACCCGGAGCAGCGGTTTTTGAAAGACGGCAAGCGGTTTGTGTGGGCCTCGCAACGGACGGGGTTCAACAACTACTACCTGCACAGCCTGAACGGCGGCGAGCCGGTGACGCTGACGCGCCACACCAGCGAGGTGGCGGGCATTGTGGCGGTGGACGAGGCGGGTGGGGCGCTGTACTACCTGGCGCGGACCGGGGCCAACCCGCTGAAGCTGCAACTGCACCGGGTGAAACTGGACGGGACGGGGGACACGCGGTTGACCGACCCGGCGTGGCACCACCAGGTGAGCTTGGCGCCGGACTTCAGGCACTTTGTGGACATCGCGCAGACGCACGACCAGGCGCCCATCACGCGGCTGGTGGAGACGGGCGGCGGGGTGAAGAAGGAGCTGGCGAGCAGCGACCTGACGGGGTTTGACAAGCTGGGGCTGAAGAAGGTGGAGCTGTTCGAATATCTGGCGGGGGACGGGAAGACGACCTTGTACGGGCTGTTGCACCGGCCCTCGAATTTTGACCCGGCGAAGAAGTACCCGCTATTGGTGAGCGTGTACGCGGGGCCGGAGACGGACGGTGCGCGGGAAAGCTTTGTGCAGCCGAGCGCGCTGGCGGAGTATGGGTTCCTGGTGGCGTCGCTGGATTCACGGAGCGCGAAGGGGCGCGGGAAGCGGGTGCTGGACAGCATCTACCAAAACCTGGGGATCACGGAGATCGACGACCAGGCGGCGGGTGTGAAGGAACTGGCGAAGCGGCCGTATGTGGACGGGGGACGGGTGGGGATCTTCGGGGCATCGTACGGGGGATTCGCCTCGGCGATGTGCCTGGCGCGCCACCCGGAAGTGTTCCACGCGGCGGCGGCGAGCTCTTCGGTGACGGATTTCCGCAACTACGACACCATCTACACCGAGCGATATTTGGGGATCCCCACCGACGAGGCGGGGAAGAAGGCCTATGAGAAGACGAACATCATGGCGCTGGCGCCGAAGGTGCAGGGGCGGCTGATGATCTTCTTCGGGACTGCGGACAACAATGTGCACCCGAACAACTCGATGCAACTGATCCAGGCGTTGCAGAAGGCCGGGAAGAGCTTCGAGGTGCAGGTGGGGCCGGATGTTGGGCACGCCGGGCTGAACCAGGCGCGGATGATGGAGTTCTTCATCGAGAACCTGGTGGTGGGGAAGCCGTAGCTTTCATTCGATCCACAACCATGGAAGCCATCCTTCACCCCCTTTTCAGGGGGTGAAGGCGCATTTGGGGTGTGCCTTGCGGATCTGGCCGAGCCCGGTGTCGGTGATGGCGGTCTGGGCCAGGTCGAGCGTGGAGATTTTTTTCAGGCGGGCGATTTCGGGTGCGGCGGCATCGGAGACGCCGGTACGGGCCAGGGAGAGTGATTCAAGGGCCGGGAGCCCGGCCAGGGCGGGGATGGCGGCATCGTTGACGGCGGTGGCGGAAAGATCGAGCGACTTGAGGCGGCGCATTCCGGAGAGGTTTTGGACGCCGGCGCTGGTGACGCGGGTGCGGCTGATGTCGAGCGTGGCGAGGGCGGGGAGATTGGCGACCTCGCGGAGGCCGAAATCGGTGATGGGGGTGCGGGCGAGGCGCAGGGTGGTGAGGGCCTTGAACTGGCCGACCTGGAGGAGCCCGGCATCGGTGACGCGGGAGGCTGTGAGATCGAGCGACTTCAGCTTGTCGAGATTGGCGATGAGCAGGAGGCCGGCATCGGTGACCGGGGCGCCGGAAAGGTTGAGGGACTGCAGGGAATCGATCTGGCCGATGGGGCGCAGGGCGGCATCGTTGACGGCGGGGCAGTTGGCCAGCGACAGGACGCGGAGTTTTTTGAGGGCGGTGAGCTGGCGGAGACCCTGCTCGCCCACGGAGGTGGCATCGAGGCCGAGGAACTCGAGGCGGGGGAGGCGGGCGATCTCGGCGCAGCCGATGTCGGAGACCTTGGTGAGGTTGAGAACGAGCTCGCGCAGGGCGGGGAGTTTGGCGAGATCGGCCAGGGCGGTGTCGGTGAGGGGGACGCCGGCGAGGGAGAGGCTGGCGAGCTTCTTGTGGCGGGCGAGGGAGGCGACGGCCTGGTCGGTGAGGCGGGTGAAGCTGATGTCTAGGGCCTCGAGATTGGCGAGGGCGGCGAGGCTGGCGTAGCCCTGATCGGTGAGGCGTGTGCCGGAGAGGGAGAGGCTGGTGAGTTGATGGAGGCGGGCGATCTCGGCGATGCCTGTGTCGGTGAGCTGGTTGGCGCGGAGGTCGAGCGAGGCGAGATTTTTCATGCGGGCAAGGGGGCCGACGGTGATGTCGGCGAGCTGGCAATCCGCCAGGGCAAGCTCGCGGACCTGGTCGAGCCTGGCGATCTCGGTGGTGGCCTGGCCGTCGAGCAGGCAGCGGGTGAGGGATAGTTTCTCGAGATTGCGGAAAGCGAAGAGCTTGGCCAGCGCGGAGGGTGGCAGGGAGGCATCGAGCAGTTGCAGGGATTGCAGGCGGGTGAAGGCCCCCAGTTGGGGGATTTCTTCCGGGGCCGGGCGCGGGAGCCAGACGGAGACCACCGGGGCGCCGGGGATGTCGCCTGAGCGCTCGGCGCGGCCGCCGCGCTGGTAGAGCCATTCGAGGGCGTTGTCCTCGGCCTTGTCGGCGCGCGATGGGCCGATCGGAATGGCCAAGACGCAGAACGGGACCAGGATGGCGGCGGCGAAACGGAACATGGGTGCAAACCCCCTGTGTCAGGCGTAGAGTTCGATGGCGCCGCAGATGGCCTCGAGGTCGTTGGGGACCTGGACGGCGCGGTTGGCGTGGCTGGCGCGCTTGACGCCGCGGACGCCGAGGACCTTCTGGAACTGCTCCTGGTCGGCGCTGTGGTAGGCGACGGTGGCGGTGGGGTCCTTCATCTGGTGGGCAGTGAGGATGCAGACGACGCGGTCGGAAGGGGCGATGACGCCCTGCTCGCGCAACTGGATGAGGCCGGCGAGGCTTGCGGCGGAGGCCGGCTCGCAACCGAGGCCGTGGGCGCCGATGAGGGCCTTGGCGTCCATGATCTCCTGGTCATCGGCGCGGCGGACGACGCCGTTCATGACCTCGACGGCGCGGAGGGCCTTGACGAGGTTGACGGGGCGGTTGATCTCGATGGCGCTGGCGATGGTGCTGGCGCGGCCGTCGCGGGCGTCGAGATCCCTGAAGAAGGCGTCGATGGCGGCGTTGTCGGGGTTGCCGTTGTTCCAGCGGATGGACTTGTCGTTGACGAGGGTGTCGAAGGTTTTGGCGCCGGCGGCGTTGATGACGGCGAGGCGGGGGACGCGGCGGACGAGTCCGAGATCGCGCAGCTCCATATAGGCCTTGCCGAAGGCGCTGGAGTTCCCGAGGTTGCCGCCGGGGACGATGATC
>JAFMJU010000347.1 GCA_017853285.1 Gemmataceae bacterium | reverse complement strand
GGAACGACTATGTGCTCAACGACAAGGGCGACCAGGCCGTGTGGAGCCATTCAGCTTTTGGTGTGCCACCCACCTCCTCCTTGATCGATTCGAGGAATCATCGTGTCCTTAAGGATGTCAATGACAACGCCAAACTTCGGGAAACCCTGGCCAAGGTCGCCCGGTCTCCGGTCGAATGGTTCCAGGTGGATATCGGCGACGGTTTCACCATGGATGGATGGCTGATCAAGCCCCCCCACTTTGATCCGGCCAAAAAATATCCCATCCTGTTCCATGTGTACGGCGAGCCCGCCGGCCAGACGGTGGCTGACAAGTGGGGCGGCAACAACTACTTGTGGCACCTGTACCTGGCCCAGCAGGGCTACCTCGTGGCCAGCATGGACAATCGCGGCACCAAAACACCCAAGGGCCGCGCCTGGCGGAAGAGCATTTACCGAAAGATCGGCGTCCACGCCTCGGCCGACCAGGCCAAGGGAGCGCGCGAATTGCTGAAACGCCCCTACATCGACCCGGCACGCGTTGCCGTGTGGGGCTGGAGCGGAGGCGGTTCCATGACCTTGAACCTGTTGTTCCGCCATCCGGAGATCTACTCCACCGGCATGTCCGTGGCCCCGGTGCCCGATATGAACCTGTATGACACGATTTACCAGGAGCGTTACATGGGGCTGCCCGGCCCCAACTCGGAAGACTACAAAAACGGTTCTCCCATCACCTTCGCCCGAGGGCTGAAAGGCAATTTGCTGCTGGTGCACGGCACCGGCGATGACAATGTCCATTACCAGGGGGTGGAAAAACTAATGGAGGTCCTGGTTGCGGAAAACAAGCCGTTCAGCCTGATGGCCTACCCCAACCGTTCCCACTCCATCAGCGAGGGCAAGGGCACCAGCCGGCACCTGTACTCCCTGCTCAGCCGTTTTCTGATGGAGAAGATGCCGCCCAATTAAACCGACCACAGGTTTGCCAAGGTGGCAATTAGCCAATCACGGACTAGCCGGCAATGTTTGGCCCTGGTTGGTGAAAAACTTGTCCCCATGGGGCCCTTTTTTACCGTTCAGGGTGGCCTGGGGTATTTCCGGGCTACCCGCCCACGGCTCCATTAGTCCCACCGGGGCATCCACCAGCATGCCCCATTTGCGGTCCCGAGAAGGGACCAGCACATAAGCCGAGTAATCCATGCCCCCCGGTCCTGTGGTGGACGGCCCGAACGGGCAACGGTAAATGCGGGGTTTCGCCAAAAACGCCTGCGGAGCCGAAGCGAGTGAGGTGTCAGGCTTCAGGCTGGAATACAGGTTCCCCTGCTCCAAAAAAGGCAACAACTCAATCGCCCAACCACCGATCAATCCGGGTTTGGCAGGCAGGGGAATCCGTTTGTTTCCATCGCGGTACTCGGCCAAGGCCAAGCCCATCTGACGCAAGTTATTCATGCAAACCGCGTCATTGGCGCGGCGGTAGGCCCGTCCTATCGCAGGCATCATCAGCCCCATAAGGGTGCCGATGATGGCAAGGACGATCAGCATCTCCAGCAAGGTCAAAGCCGGCCGAAACGGCCTCACGGCAGGTTCACCATTTCCCCGCCGGCCCGCGTGATGAGCGGCTTCCATTGGTCAGCCGTGTAGGTTCGGGGGACCCGCCTCACCGAGCCGTCCGCCATCAACACATTGACAGTTTGCTGGGTTCCCAGGCCCAGCTTGGGGAAATCATACCCGGGGGCAACCCAAAGTTCCTCGGGTTTGGTCCATTCCACGGCCTCGGTGGCCTCGGCAATCACCGCGGTGGCGGAGGTCCCGTCGCTGATCTCGCCAAGCCGGACTTTTTTGTACAGCTCCATGGCGCACCCCGGCCCCACGAAGGCCCGCATGCAGGTTTTGTATCCAGGCTCACTGCCGAATTGCTTGGGCATGTACTGGAGAAGTTCCTTGTTGTTGGGGCTGTCCCACGGTTCATCCAGCTTGAACTTTTTGAACAGGTTGTCCTGCTCCAGCGCCGGAAGGATGGCCACACGCCAGCTCAAAAGCGGCTTGCCAGTAGGATCACAAATCGCCCCCATTGGAAAGGACTGCCCATCCGGCTCTGTGTTCATCAGGGCCAGGGCCACTTGTTTCAGTTCCGCCTGTCCTACACCGCGCTGTGCGGCGTTGCGGACTGCCTGCACGGTACCACCAGAGCCACCCGACGAGGCGCCTGAAACAAATCCACCCCCGGGTCCAGGCCTAGGGGCTGGATTGGCTACACCCGAAGGAGGTGTGCCACCGATGGCAGGCTTCACGCCGCCAGCCGGGGTTCCGCCAGGGGTCGGCCGGCCAGGTTGGCCACCCCCCGGACCGGCCGGCAAAACAGATTTGATCCGCGACCCCTTCAAGCTGAAGGATTGCTTCACCGCGTTTCCTTCCTGGACCGGCTTGAGTTGACCCAGCAGATCATTCACCAATCCTAGCGCCTTGCCCTGCTGGCCAAACGCCAAGGAGGCTGCGGTGATCGCTGCCTTGTTCTGGAAGGTATTCAGTTCCGCCGCACCTTTCTTGGCTGCCGCCAAGGCCTCTTTTGCTTTTGCGTCGTCGGCAAAATCAGCCGTGAGGGTCAAAGCCAAATCCTCGGTGGTCTTTCCAACTAGGGTGAGCCCCTGCAGGTTGTCCACCAAAGGTTTCAGGTAGGCGTAGTTGGGGGGCAGATTCGCCGAAGGATTTTGCGCCGGCAGACCCGGCACCTCCTTGGCTGACACAAGGACCAGGTGGTTTTCCGGGTCGGCCAATAGCCCCTTTAGCTTGGTTACCTGGCTGTTGCCACTACCCGAGGGCATGTCCAGAAACTTTTCCAGCCCCTTTGCGCTGGACATGAATGCCACCTTGCCGCCCGGGCAGAGGTGCATTTTCATCCCACCACCGAGTTCAAAGGTGGAACCCGGGGCATTGGCTACCGGGCTACCCTTGGTCATTCCAGTGGGAGGGCTGGTTCCCCAATCTTGGCTGGAATTGAAGGCGACAACAAATCCGAGAAAATCCGGGAATCCGCCAGCCCCAGGCATCATCCCAGGCCCACCCATGCCGGGAGGCCCACCCATGCCTGGTCCTCCCATGCCTGGTCCTCCCATGCCGGGAGGTCCACCCATGCCCCGTGCCCCCATTCCGGGAGGGCCACCCATACCAGGCCCACCCATGCCTGGAGGACCGCCCATACCCGGCCGACCGGGGGAACCCGGAGGACCGCCAGGCCCGCCTTGGTTTCCGTAGGCCCCCGCAGGCACACCCGGATTGCCTCCGGGAGGCAGGAAAGCACCACCAATTTGGGCCACCATCACCCCATTTGCTTGGCTTTGATCCTCGTCTTCAGGTTCCACGGTTTGGCTGATGAAAACCAACCCGTCACCTTTTGGCTTTTGCTGGCCACGGCCGGGCGGTACTCCCATGCCGGGGCGATTGGGGCCACCCGGCATCATCCCGGGGCCACCTGGCATCATTCCCGGCCCTCCCGGCATCATCCCGGGTCCGCCTGGCGCGCCTCCTCCGTTCATCCCTGCGGGAGGTTGCATCGCCGCCAATTCCTTGGTGTTGAAGATCAGGTGCACCCGCTCCACCTGTTTGGGGTCGATTCCGCTTTGGGCCTTTACCAGCTCCAAATTGGCCCCGGCTACCTGAAGGAGGTTGGTGGTCAGAGGAGATTTCAGCATGCCCCCCACTTGGCAACTCAGGATGGCCACGGAGTCCGAAGGGATGAATATCGATTCATCGGTAACCAGGCTGGGGCTAATCGCCGCGGCAATGGTTCCCGGCTTGGGACCGGTTCCGGTTCCTCCGCCAGCCCCCCCTCCACCCGCAACCTGGTTGGGTTCAGCATCCCCACCCCCGAAGAAGTGGAATTTTTTGTTGGCCTGCCAGAGGATCAAGGGAAGGATGATGACCAAACCCAGGAGGGTGCCGCCAAGTTTCAGATAGAAATCGTTCGAGTCTTCCCTGGCTTTTTTCTTTTTCTTCTTGGCTTTGATGACCGGAACGTCATCTTCCTTGGCGGGAACAGGAGGCGGCTTGCGAACGCCAGAATCGCCCTTGCCCGCCACCGCCCCGGGCTTCCGCACCCCTGAATCACCTTTTCCAGCCTGGGGTTGAGCCGGCCTTGCACCGCTGGCCGTACCTGGCGGCTTGGGAATGCTGGTGCCGCTTTTTGGCTTGGGCGGTGTGGCTCCGCCGGAGGCACCGTTTGCCAGCACCGGGATTTCAACCGGTTGCTTGCAGTCAGGGCAGCGCACTTTCTTGCCCGCCAAATCATCCGGGGCCACTATTTCCCGGCCACAGTCGCAGAAAACTTCAATGGGCATAAGACACCCCTGGCTTTGGATCTGATGGGGGCAGGTGGAAAAGGGATCAAATAACCTGCTATCAGAAATAGACTACATCAGACCACACTGTGGGTACAACCAGACTGCCTGACTTTGAAATGGCCTGTAAATTCCGCCAAAAAACAACGATTTCAGGCTCTGT
>JAFMJU010000346.1 GCA_017853285.1 Gemmataceae bacterium | reverse complement strand
CGCGCGGTGCGGGCGCTGCAGGGCAAAGTGGTGATCGTGGATGTGTGGCACCGGACCTGAACGCCTTGCATCAAGGCCATGCCCCATCTGGTCGAGATGGCGGAAAAATGGCGTGACAAGGGTGTGGTGGTGCTCACCCTGCATGTGGAAACCTCCCTGGATGTCGAGGAGGGGCGCGACAAGAGCATTGAGAAAGCCCGGAAGATCCTGGAGCGTCTGAAGGTGCGGGGCCCGAACTACCATCTGGCCGAGACCCAGACGGTATGGATGGACCGGCTGGAGATCGAGGGGTATCCCGCCATCTTTGTTTTCAACAAGGCCGGCCGAATCGCCCGCAAGTTCGCCGACGAGGAGGAGGCCAAGACCGAGATGGCCACCCTCATACCCAAGCTGACGGAAGAGAAATAAGGGGTCAGTGCCAGTGAGCGGATCGAGTCCGGAGGGCAAGCCCTCCCCCAGTCCGGAGCGTCAGGCCATCGGGGCGGCGCTGGGTCGGATGCCCAGCGGATTATTCATCGTGACGGCCGGGGCCGGTGTGCAGGCCCAGGGAATGTTGGCCAGTTGGGTGCAGCAGTGCGGATTCGAACCACCCTGCGTGAGCCTGGCCGTGAAAAAGGGCCGAGGCCTTGGCGAACTGCTGCACGCGGGATCGCCGTTCGCCGTGCATGTGCTGGCCGAGGGGCAGAAGCAGTTGCTGGGTCACTTTGGCAAGGGGCAGCCCCCCGGGCCGGAGGCGTTCCACGCGGTGGGTGGCCATGTCCCGGAGGGCGGGCCGCCCCTGCTGCCTGACACGCTGGCCTGCCTGGAATGCGTTGTGATCACACGGCATGAGGCGGGAGACCACGACCTGGTTGTGGGCGAGGTGCGTCGCGCCCGCGGTCCCGCCGAGCCCGACCAGAAGCCATGGGTGCATACCCGCAAGAACGGTTTTCAATACTGACCCCGACCCGACCGCCAGCAACCCCGCCCGCAAACGCACGGACACGCCATGACCGCCACCCTTGCCGAAGACAAGACCGCGACGCTGTTGGGCCGCCTGACAAAAATCGTCGGGGCCGACGGGTTGATCAGCTCGCCCGCCGAGCTGATGGTCTACGAATGCGACGGCTACACGATGGAAAAAAACCGCCCCGAGGTGGTGGTTTTTCCACGCTCCACCGAGGAGATCGTGGGCGTGGTGAAGGTATGCAACGAGCTGGGCGTGCCCTTTCTTCCACGCGGGTCGGGGACCAGCCTGGCGGGGGGCTGCCTGCCGGTGGGCGGCGGTGTGATCATCTCCTTGGCGCGCATGCGAAAGATTTTGGAGGTGGATATCCGCAACCGGTACGCGCTGGTGGAGCCGGGCGTGATCAACATGTGGCTGACCAACCGCGTGAAGGGGGATGGCTGGCACTACGCGCCCGATCCATCCAGCCAAGGGGCCTGCACCATCGGCGGGAATGTCGCCACCAACTCGGGCGGACCGCACACGCTGAAATACGGCGTGACGGTCAACCACATCCTGGGTGTGGAACTGGTGTTGCCGGATGGTCGGGTGATTCAAATCGGCGGGCCGGTGGAGGAGGCGCCTGGTTATGACCTGACCGGGTTGGTTGTCGGGTCTGAGGGCACTTTTGGCGTGGTGAGCAAGGTGTGGGTGCGGCTGGTGCGCAACCCGCAGTCGGTGCGGACGCTGCTTGGGATCTTCGAATCGATCGACGACGCCACGATGACCATTTCGGAGATCATCGGCGCGGGGATTGTTCCGGCGGCGCTGGAGATGCTGGACAACCTGATTTTGGGCGCGGTGGAGGAGGCCTTCGGCTTCGGCTTCCCGTTGGACGCGGGTGCCGTGCTCATCATGGAAGTGGACGGGCTGGAGGCGGGCATTGACGACGAGGCTGCCCGGATCGAGGCGATTGCCCTGAAGAACAAGGCGCGCAAGGTGAGCCGTGCCAACACCGAGGCGGAGCGGATGCTTTTGTGGAAGAGCCGCAAGCAAGCTTTTGGGGCAGTGGGCCGGCTGGCACCCAGTTACTGCACGCAGGATGGCGTAGTCCCCCGCACCCGGTTGCCGGAAATGCTGCGCATCATGCACGAGATCAGCAAGCGGCATGACATCCGCATCGCCAACATCTTCCATGCCGGCGACGGGAACATGCACCCCATCCTGCTGTTCGACGAGCGCGACCCTTCCCAGGTGCAGCGGGTGATGGAGGCCAGCCACGAGATTCTGGACACCTGCCTGAAGCTGGGGGGCAGCGTCACCGGTGAGCATGGCATCGGGGTGGAAAAGATCGACTTCATGCCCAAGCTGTTCTCGCCCGACGACCTGATGGCCATGACGCGGGTGCGCCAGGCGTTCAACCCATCCGGATTGTGCAGCCCGGGCAAGATGCTGCCCACGGCGGGCGCCTGTTCGGAACCCTCCTCGGCGCGCCCGCTGAAGCCGGGCCGGCGCGCACCCCACTGAGCACTCACACCCAGGAAACGGATCGACCATGTCAGTCCAAGAGCCATTTGACATCCAGGGCCATGGGGTGGCGGTGAAACATCCCGCCACGCAGGAGGAATACGGCCAACTGGTCCAGGAGGCCGCCCGGGGCGGTCAGGCGGTGTATCCGCTGGGAGGCGGGACCCGTCAGTATTTGGGTTTGCCGCCGGTGAAGCCTGGTGTGGCGCTTTGCACCCGGAAGCTGGACCGGGTGATCGATTACCCGGCCCGCGACATGACGGTCACGGTGGAATTGGGAATGACAGTGGCCCGATTGCGCGAGGTGCTGGCCGCCGAGAACCAGGATTTGCCGATCGATTGCCCGGACCCGGAACGAGCCACCTTAGGCGGATTGCTGGCCACCAACGGTTCAGGCTCGCGCCGTCACGGGTATGGCACGCCGCGGGATTACCTGCTGGGGCTGACGGCCATTGATGACCACGGGCGGCCGACCAAATCGGGCGGGCGCGTGGTGAAGAATGTCGCCGGTTATGACATGGGGAAGCTGCATATCGGGGCGCTGGGAACGCTTGGGCCATTGGTGCAGGGGACCTTCAAACTGAAGCCGCGGCCCGAGGCGACAGCCTTGTGCCTGGTGCCCCTGGGGGCCGACGAGCGCTTGGAGGCCTTTGCAAACCACTTGAACCAGGGGCGTACCCGGCCCATCTCGATGGACCTGTTGTCACCGGGAGCGGCCCGGGAATTCGCCCGGATGGCGGGGCAAACGCTTCCCAACGCGGGATGGCTCGGGCTGGTGGGCTTTGATGGCGCCGAGGTGGCAGTGCGTTGGCAGGTGCAAAACCTGAAGGACGAGCTGCGCTCCATGGCCTCGGGCGAGGTGGTGGAACTGCTTTCGAATGCCATGGCCTGGGAAGCTTTGGCGGCCCTTGGCGGGCCCCATGGGAGCACGGGGCTGCGGGCCGGCGTGCTGCCAGGGGAGACAGTTGGCCTTGCCCGCGCGCTTGAAACCTGGGCCCCCGCGAGCGGGGTGGTGGCCCATCTGGGTGCGGGAATCGTCAACGCGTGGGGCGACCCGGACACTTCGCGCGAGCCCCTGATGGCCCAGGTGGAGCGCCTGCGGCACCTTGCGCAGCCCAAGCGGCTGGCCCAATCCAAGTCGGGCTGGCTGGTGGTGACCCGCTCGGCGCCTTCGGCGCGGGACGCCCGCATGGTGTTCGGGCCCGGCCGGGAGGATCATCCCCTGATGGCTGAAATCAAACGGCAGCTCGACCCGGGTTGCCTGTTCAATCCGGGCCGTTTCCTGACCGACCTGTAATCACCAGGTCCACACGACACACAATTCGATCATTCCAGACAGGTGAACGCATCCATGGCCGCCGAAACCACATGTGAGAAGACCAGCCTCCCCATGGCCCAGCTCGGCAAGGGGATCGACTACGAGCTGTTCATGGACTGTGTGCACTGCGGCCTATGCCTGGGTGCCTGCCCCACCTATGTGGAGACGGGCAATGAGAACGACAGCCCGCGCGGGCGCATCTACCTGTGGAGGGCCATCGCCGACGGCCGCGCGCCCTTGAGCGAGGAGGCGCAATCGCACATGAACCTGTGCCTGGAGTGCATGGCGTGCGAGACGGCCTGCCCCTCGGGGGTGCAGTACCACCATGTGATCCACAGCTACAAGACCGACATGACGATGCTGAAGCCGCCGGCCCCGACGCTGAATTGGTTGCAGCGTTGGATGCTTTTCAACCTCACGCCTTTCCGCGGCCGCATGGCGTGGTCGGTTCTGCCCGTGAAGATCATGCAGCGGCTGGGGTTGGGATGGGTGGTGAACCTGACGGCCAAGCTGATGCCCAAGTCGCTGCGGCAGATGCAGGAGATTTTGCCGGCCATAGGGCCGTCGCATGACCTGCCTGAATTTTTGCCGGCCATAGGGCCCAAACGGGCCACTGTGGGTATGCTGCTGGGTTGCGCGGCGGACGCCTTTTATCCTCAGGTGAACAAGGCGACGGCGTTGCTTCTGCAGCACAACGGGTGTGATGTGCAT
>JAFMJU010000345.1 GCA_017853285.1 Gemmataceae bacterium | reverse complement strand
CGACTCGGCTGTGCTGGATCGGCGGGTGGCAGGCAGATTGCTGAAAGGTTTGGCTAGCCCAAATTAACCACGCAAAACAGGCGTTTAGCCTGGGTGCTTGGATAGCTAAGGCAACCGATCCTCCCTGATCCATCATTTACCCGGGGCCAGGCGCTTTCCTGGCCCTGAGCACCGCCCTCCTGGCGTTGCCTTGATTTGGATCGTAGGTGGCCCCAGAAAACCTGTCAACCCTCCGCAGCTGTAAGCCTTTTCCCCTCAAACAGTTGGACCTAAAACTTGCCGGTCCGGCCGGTTGCCCGGATTGGGAAAACCTTGATCTCCCACGACTTCCTTTGCCGATTGAATCTGAGTGGTCCACACCTTGCGGCCCTGGTGGAGCCCTGTGTGGCACCGGATTCCAACGCTTCGCGTGAAGGATCGGCCCGATGAACCCGCTTCAATCCGCTCCAGCCGGCAACAACACACCCATCAGGATCCAACCCAACCGGGCCGGACTGGTTCGCGCCTGTGCGCTGGGCGCGCTCCTGGCAGGGGGAGCCGCTATGCAAGCGGCCCCGCCCACCCCTGTTGAAATTCTACAGTTCAAACCAAAACAGGAAGGGATTTCCCCCTCCATGCCCAAATCGGGCGATGAGTCCTCTTGCAAGGTGGAACTCATCAAGGGCCAAGACAAAGGCAGCGGATGGCTATTGCGAGATACCTCCGGGCAACCTCTGCGCCGATTTTTTGACACCAATGATGACAATAAAAGCGATGTGCGAAGTTATTATCAGGATGGTATTGAAATATATCGAGAGATAGATTCAAATTTTGACGGCACCACGGATCAATACCGCTGGTTCAACGGTGCGGGTAGCCGGTGGGGAATAGATGCCAACGGGGACGGCACCATCGACACTTGGCAGGTCATCAGCCCCGAGGAGTTGTCCCAAGAGATGGTCAGGGCCCTTTCCGCGCGGGATCAGGCCCGCTTCAACGCCCTCTTGCTCAATGCCAACGACCTGAAACAAATGGGTCTCAACCCCGACAAGGCGGCCATATGGGCCGATAAGGTGGCCGGCGCGGCTGGTCGCTTTTCTCAGGCCGCTGGAAAATTGCCTGCCGGGGCTATTGGCTGGTTGCATCTGGAATTGGGTGTGCCCCAGTGTCTGCCTGCCGATCAGATTGGCAGCAGGTACGACCTGATCCGCCATCGGCGGGGAACCATCCTTTTGGATCTCGCAGGCAAGACAGAATGGTTGCAGACTGGTGAGATGGTCCAGGTTGGGGCCGCCTGGAGGGTGGTCGAGGGGCCTGCTTTGGGTGCCTTGACGGAAGAAGATCCCACCTTGACCGCCGGCACGCGACCGCTTGGCAAACTGGATTTCGACAAGGATCCCGACCTGCGCAAGATGGTCGAGGACTTGGGTGCGCTGGATCGCCAGATTGCCCAGGGTAGCCCCACCCCAAAGCAGCACATGGCCCGCGCCGACTTGCTGGCCAAAATCGCCGGAAAGCTGAAGCCCGAGGACCGCGACCCATGGTTGCGCCAGATTGCTGACAGCCTGTCCTCGGCGGCCCAGGGGCCGAACAATACCGGCGATCCCGCCGCCATGAATCGCCTGCTGGAGCTGGCCACCGAATTGGTGAAGGCCAACCCGGGCACCCCGTTGACCGGCTATGTGGTGTTCCGCCAGATGCAGGCGGAATATTCGATCCGCCTGATGAAACCCGGGGAGGATTTTTCCAAGGTTCAGCAGGACTGGATCGGAAAGCTGACCCAGTTTGTTTCCACCTACCCCACCGCCGACGACACGGCCGATGCGCTCATCCAGTTGGGTATGGTCAGCGAGTTCATGGGCAAGCCTTCGGATGCCAAGAACTGGTACCAGCAAGTGGGCAAGAATTTCGCTGGCAAACCCCAGGCGCTGAAGGCCGCTGGCGCCATCCGCCGGCTGAATAGCGATGGCCAGCCATACGCCTTGTCCGGCGTGAGCCTCGATGGCACGGGTGCCAACTTCGACATGGGCCAAGTGCAAGGCAAGGTGCTGGTGGTCTATTTCTGGGCGAGCTGGAACAACCAGACCGTTGGGGACTTCGCCAAACTGAAACTGATCGCCGAGTCATACAAGGCCAAGGGAATGGAGTTGGTCACGGTCAATTGCGACCAGACCGCCGCCGAGGGTTTGGGTGTGATGAAGCGCACACCCATCCCGGGCATCCACCTGCACCAACCCGGCGGTTTGGATGGCAAGCTGTGCACGGAATGGGGCCTGATGGTGCTTCCCCATCTGGTGGTGGTGGGCAAGGATGGGAAAGTGGCCAGCGGAAACGCCCAGTTGGCCACCCTCGAAGAGGATGTCAACAAGCTCACCAAGTGATCCTTTCAACCGCCGTTTGACGCACCCCGCCGGTTTTCCAGGCGGGGTGTTTTTTTGTTGGTATTTCATGGCAGCGAGAAAATGGTGGGCTAGGATAGGGTTGTTCGCCCGCAAGGGCGGATCCATGGTTTTTCAAGCCCGTCGTTCATGCCGGATGCAGTTGGAAGACTCCCATGTCCAGGAACATCGCCGCGCCTTGGGGAGCCGTTGAGGAATCGGCCGCCCGCCGCCTGATCACCTTGGCCTTGTCCGAGGATCTGACAGCTCCCGATGGACGGAAGGGAGATGTCACTTGCAAGGCCCTGGTTCCCGAGAAATTGGGCGGTCAGGCGGCATTGGTGGCCAGGGCCCCCGGGGTGCTGGCCGGCTTTCCTGTGGTGCCGCTGGTTTTCGCCCAACTCGATCCTGCCGTGAAGGTGGAACCGCTTGTGGGCGAGGGAACCACCCTCGCTCCGTGCATGCCGATCGCCCGGTTGCGCGGTCCCATGCGTGCTCTTCTGGAAGGTGAGCGCACGGCGCTCAACCTGTTGCAGCGCATGAGCGGGGTGGCCACTCTGGCCAACCAATACGCGGCGCGCATCGCGGATCTTCCTTGCGTGGTCCTTGACACGCGCAAGACAACTCCCGGCTGGCGGGTTCTGGAAAAATACGCGGTGCGCGCCGGCGGGGCGTCCAACCACCGGATGGGATTGGCCGACGGGATTCTGGTGAAAGATAACCATCTGGCCTGCCTGGCCGGGAAAATGCGGGCGGATCCGTCCACGGCGCAGAAGGCGGCCCGCAAGGCGGGTGATTACGCCCGGGCGCACCCTCCCCTTTCCGTGGAGGTGGAGGTGGAGACCCTGGATCAATTGCGGGCAGTCCTTCCCGAATCTCCCACCGTCGTGCTGCTCGACAACATGACACCCGCGTTGGTCAAGGAAGCGGTGGCGATTCGCGATCAGCTTGCACCCGCGGTGAAGCTGGAAGCGTCCGGTGGCATTCGCCTCGAAAATCTTCGGGATTACGCCTTGGCGGGCGTGGATCGGGTCAGCGTGGGCGCCATGACACACCAGGCCACCGCTCTGGACATGGCCATTGATTTCATTCCGGATGTGAAATGACGGACCGTTCCGGCGGGGGCCCCGTTCCGGACCAGGTGATCCACCGTCCCGGCTGCCAAGTCGGTCACCGAATCCATTGGCACCACACCCTCGACAGCACCAATGAACAGGCCTTGCGCCTCGCCGCCGGGATCGCCGGGGACCCGGGCCTGCACGGGGTGGCGGTGAGTGCCGGGGGCCAGTCGCGCGGGCGCGGTCAGCATGGTCGGGTCTGGACGGCTCCCCCCTTGTCGAGCGTGTTGGTCAGCGTGTTGCTGGACCTGGATCAGGAGGCCAGCAGGCCCGCTCTCCTGACGGCCTGGGCCGCGGTGGCCACACGCGAGGCGGCCTCCCGCTGGCTGCCTGAAAAACCACGGATCAAATGGCCCAACGACATCTATTTTTCCGGGCGAAAGATCGCTGGAATCCTGGTGGAAAAAGGCCGTGCCACGGTGGTGGGTGTGGGAATGAATGTCTCGCAAACAGAATCCGATTTCGCGGAGGCGGGGCTGGAAACAGGCGGTTCGCTGGCCATGTACGCCCGTGGACTGGCGCCTGGTCATGCCGAGGTGCTCGAGGCCCTGCTCGATTGCATGGATCAATACCTTCCCGCCATCCAGCGACGGGAAACGGCCGAATTGGAACGCGCCTGGCGCGATGGCTTGCAACTGATTGGCCAACCAGCCCGTCTGGAGGCGGTGGACCGGGTGGCCCTGGGTGTTGTGGAGGAGGTTTCCCTGACGGGCGTGGTGCTTGTTCAGGACGACGGTGCCCGCAGGCAATTTCCTCCCGAGCGGATCCTGCGGATTCATCCACTGGCGGATTTCCTGCGCGATGCTACCGATTGGTGAGGCGGCTGCCTAGCCTTGGCGTATGCTGCGCACCACCTCAATCAGTGACTCCTCGAACTCCTCGGTGTCGATGTCGCTGAACTGCCACAGTGCAAGGATTGTCCCGTCGTTGGCGGTCTCGAAACAGCGGATTTGGCAGGTGTGGAAAGCATCCAGATAGCCAAACTGGACCTCGTAGCCCGTGGCGGTCACGCCGGCCAGCTT
>JAFMJU010000344.1 GCA_017853285.1 Gemmataceae bacterium | reverse complement strand
TGCTCGCCAACCAGGACAAGGTGGACCACTACTTCTACGGCCTGGGCAAGGAAGGAAAGTTTTAGGTTTTTTATTAGGCTGTGTCACCAAAAGACCCGCTCCTTCAGGGGCGGGTCTTTCATTTGGCCAGGTAAAATGCAAACAATTGAAGCATTATCCCCACATCTGGACGCTCCATAAACGCTTGATTCACCTGCCCGTGACCAAGTCGCCTAAATAATCGATGCCCATCTATCCCTGGACGAAGACATTCTTAATAATCGCCTTGAAGTTTTCGATAAGGTTAAATTTGGCCAAGGCGACCCAGACAACGGTCTGAAAATTTACCCTACCGACCATCTTTTTGGTCCATATTTGCAATGATCTCTTTTCCTGTCTCTATTTAAGCTGCTTTCTGTCACTTTTTCCTTGCAAACGACTTGGCCGATTTTAGCGTTATTACCCACGAGGCAAGCCGGGTGTTTTCGGCTATGCTGGAAGTCCGTCCAATCTTTGACAGATCGTGCCCGAACCCCTTTCTCACGGGTGACTTATGAAGTTTTCCTCATCTCGCGCCGGGTGGGTGTTGCGTGTTTTTGGTCTGGGGCTCGCGGGGTGGTCGCAGGCCCCCGCCCTTTCCGCCCGGGGTGGGGAGATCGATTATGTGGAGGCATACGCGCTGGCGGGAGACCGGGCGCAGGCGCTGAAGCAACTGATCCCGGGGACGGAGAATTATTACTACTACAACTGCCTGCACCTGCTGCAGACCGAGCAACTGGACAAATGCGCGGAGCTGTCGAAGACATGGCGGGAGCGTCTGGGTGAGACGCCGCTGTGGCGTCAGATCCAGCACCGGCACGCCCTGTTGGGGTACCGGAAGGATCCGCGCAGAAGCCTGGATTACCTGATCCGCCACCTGGGGTTGGCCTACGACCACCAGCGCCAGGTGCCCGGCGCCAAGACGACGCTGCCGACCACACTGGATGGCGCCAGCATCAGCCGCGACCAACTGCGGCAGCGGGACATCGCGCCGCACGCGCATGTGGACCTGGCGGAAGACGGGGCGCTGCGCTGGCTGGCGGCTGAACCGGCAAAGTTGTCAAACGAGCAGCGGCGGTCGCTCCTGAACCGGCTGCAGCGGCCGGATCTCCCGAATTTGGTTGATTTGATTGTCGCGGACCTGGACGCGCCGCACTCGGGCGGGTTTGGCAGCCTGGGGATCCACCGGAACCTGACGGCGGAGCAACTGGACGAACTGGCGAGGCGGAAGCCGGACCTGCGGAGGCAGCAGAACTGGGTGTTGGCGCGGGTGACACGGCTTCTTCCGGGCGCGGACGCGGGGTTCCCCGAAGACTTGAAGGTGATGGGGGAGTACCTGGACCGGCTGGTGGCGTTTGTCCGGCCGCTGGACCCGGTGATGAACCCCCTGAAGGCGAACGCGTATTTCCACAAGCTGCAGCACAACCGGATGACGGGGAAGCTGGACAAGGCGCTTTTGCTGGAATACCTGACGCTGCCCCGGCAGCGGCCGTACATGGCGCCCCGGCTTCTGGAGGGCGAGGCGGCGCAGCGGTACCCCGCGCCCCTGGGCAACGACTACTCCCCCTCGACCCAATTGCCGCCGGTGTTTGATGACGAGCGGCTGGTGCGGGCCATTTTGCTGGAGATATTGGCCACGGCGGAGAGTCCGGCGGAGTTCAGGCCCTATCTGGAGGAGGGGTACCTGCGGATCCTTTTCGCGGAGGCGAAGATCACGCGGGGGCTGGGGGACCCGGAGCGTTGGGCCAGCGAGGTGAGCCCGGAGTTTTACCGGGACCTGCGGGACCGGGTGGATATCGACTTCGCGCCGAACAGCTCGCTGCAATTCGCACCGGGGGACGCGGTGAGCCTGGACCTGACGGTGAAGAACGTGCCCAGCCTGCTGGTGCAGGTGTACGAGGTGAACGCGGTCCACCACTACAAGACACGGCAGACGGAGATCGACACCGACCTGCCCCTGGACGGGCTGGTGGCCGGCAAGACGCTGAAGCTGGAGTTCACCGAATCGCCCTTCAAGCGGGTGGACCGACGGCTGGACCTGCCCGAGCTGAAGGGCAGCGGTGTGTGGGTGGTGGACCTGATCGGCGCGGGGCGGTCGAGCCGGGCGCTGATCCGCAAGGGGAAGCTGCGTCCGCAGGTGACTGTGACCCCCGCCGGGCAGGCGGTGCGGGTGATCGACGAGGCGGGCAAGGCGGTGAACGACGCCACGGTGTGGCTGTCGGGCAAGCAATACAAGGGGGATGAATCGGGTGTGATCCTGCTGCCCTACGCGAGCAGCCCGGGGCGGAAGCCGCTGGTTCTGGAGCGGGGCAACCAGGCCAGCCTGGAGATGATCGATCATCTGGCGGAATCGTACGGGCTGTCGGCCGGATTCCATGTGGAGCGGGAATCGCTGCTGGCGCGGGGGCAGGCGGAGCTGCTGGTGCGGGCGCAGTTGACGCTGGCGGGCAAGCCGGTCTCGAAGGCCCTGCTGGAGGATGTGCGGCTGCACATCACCGCGGTGAACCTGGACGGGATCTCGACCACGCAGGAGGTGAAGGACTTCAAGCTGGGTGAGAGCCGCGAGGCGACGCACCTGTTCCAGACGCCGGACCGGCTGGCTAGTCTGTCTTTCCGGCTGACGGGGAAGGTGCGGAACCAGTCGGAGGCGCGCGAGCACGCCGTGGAGGCGACGGGCGGGCTGACGGTGAACGGCACCCGGCGGACGCAGCAGCGTGGCGGGCTGCACCTGGTCCGTGACGCGGCGGGTTACTCGATCGAGTTGCTGGGGCGCACCGGCGAGCCGATCGCGGACATGCCGACGCGGCTGAAGATCAAGCACCGCGACTTCCGGAACACGGTGGACACGCAACTGCAATCGGATGCCGAGGGGCGGATCCGGCTGGGAGACCTGAAAACGCTGGAGTGGATCGACTGGGTGGAGGCGACCAGCCAGGAGGGGGCGACCCGGCGCTGGAGCCTGCCGCGGCCGGATTCGGTGCGTCCGGTGCTGGTGCACGCGCGGGCGGGGGAGCCCGTGGTGATGCCCGCCGACGGGGCGAAGCCGGTGGACCAGCAGATCACGGTGCTGGAAGCCCGGGCAGGGGTGTTCCGCGCGGACAGCCTGCGGGGCAGGGTTGCCGGGAAGGTGTCCCGCGTGGAGGGCGGGTCGATCGTGCTGGAAGGGTTGCCCGCGGGTGACCATGAGATTTTTTTCCTGGAGAGCCGTCAGAAGACGCTGGTGCGGGTGATCGACGGGGGCGAGGTGAACGGCTGGGTGGTGGGCCGCAAGCGGATGGGCCTGCTGGAGCGGCTGAAACCGGCGCGGGTGGCGGAGGTGAAGGTGGGCGATGAGGCGGTGGAAGTGCGTTTGGCGGACGCCACGCAGTTCAGCCGGGCCCATGTGCTGGCCACACGCTATGTGCCCGACCGGGGCGCCTACGAGGCGCTTTCGGGGATACGGCCGGCTCCGCTGGACGCGGTGAACCTGTCGGATCAGCAATCGGCCTATGTGACGGGAAGGGACATCGGAGACGAGTACCGGTATGTGCTGGACCGGCGGACGCAGGCGAAGTTCGCCGGCGTGATGATGGAGCGGCCGAGCCTGCTGGTGAACCCGTGGTCGATCCGGCCGACGGAAACGGGGGTACAGGAGGCTGCCGAGGGCGGCCAATTCGCGCCGAAGGGTGTGGCGCCGCCGAGCGCGGCCGCGGCAGCGCCGGCCCCGGACGCGATGAGCCGCGCCGCGGGAGACGGGTCGCCTGACCTGGACTTTTTGGCGGCGCAGGCAGGGGTGCTGACCAACCTGGCACCGGACCAGAATGGGGTGATCCGCATCCCCCGGAACCTGCTGGGACGGCACGGCCTGACCCAATTGGTGCTGGTGGATCCATTGACCACGGTGGGCGTGGTGGTGGACCTGCCGGGGAGCGCGGTGGGGAGCCGGGACCTGCGGCTGGCCAGAAGCCTGGACGCGGCGACCCGGCCGACGAAGCAGAAGCGCGTGACGCTCTTGCAGGCCGGGCAGGAGCTGGTGCTGGAGGACGCCTCGAGCTCGCGGCTGGAGGTGGTGGACACCATCGCGAAGGCGCACCAGATGCTGGCGACGCTGAAGCCGGACGGGCGGTGGGCGGAATTCGCCTTCCTGACGCGGTGGGACAAGCTGAAGGAGGCCGAGAAGAAGGAACTGTACTCGAAACACGCCTGCCATGAGCTGGCGCTGTTCATCGCGCGGAAGGACCTGCCGTTCTTCGAGGCGGTGGTGAAGCCGCACCTGGCCCAGAAGAAGGAGAAGACCTTCCTGGACCGTTATCTGACCGGTGCCGATCTGGCGCAGGACAGGACCGTGTGGGGACAGAGCCGGCTGAACACGCTGGAGAGGGTGCTGCTGGGGCGGGCGGTGCAGGCCGAAATGGCCGGCACGACGCGGCTGCTGGAGGAGCGGGTGAAGCTGATCCCGCCGCAGATCGAACGGCAATGGCAGCTTTTTGACACCGCGGTGAG
>JAFMJU010000343.1 GCA_017853285.1 Gemmataceae bacterium | reverse complement strand
ACATCAGTCAACCGCTCGTCGCGGCCCTGATGGAAATAGGTCAGTTGCTCGTGGTCCATGCCCATCAGGTGCAGGATGGTCGCGTGCAGGTCGTGCAGGTGCACCTTGTTCTCCACCGCCTCGAAGCCGAATTCGTCGGTGGCGCCGTAGGCCATGCCGCCCTTCACGCCGCCACCGGCCAGCCACATGGAAAAACCGTACGGGTTATGATTGCGCCCCGGGGCGCCCTTGCCCTCGCTGAACGGCATGCGGCCAAACTCGCCGCCCCACACAATCAGGGTCTCATCCAGCATGCCCCGCTGCTCCAGGTCGGCCAGCAGGGCGGCGATCGGCTGGTCCACCTCGCCGGCGTGCTGCCCGTGATTTTTTTCCACGCTGGCGTGCGCGTCCCAGGTCTCCTCCAGGTGGCCGCCGCCTGAATACAGTTGGATGAACCGCACACCCCGCTCCACCAGCCGCCGGGCGATCAGGCAGTTGCGCCCGAATTCGTCGGTGGGTTGCCTGCCCACGCCATAAGCGTCCAAGGTCCGCCGCGACTCGTTGCCCAGATCCACGGCCTCCGGCACCGCAGACTGCATGCGGTAGGCCAGCTCATAGCTGTGGATGCGGGCCGCCAGGTCACTGCCGCCCGGATGGTTTTTCAGATGGGCCTGGTTCAATTCGCCCAGCAGGTCGAGTTGTTTCCGTTGCGCCGGCCGGGGCGTGGCGCCGGTCAAATCCAGCACCGGGTTGCCGGTGGGCCGGAACAGCGTGCCCGAATACGCCGCTGATAAAAACCCGCTCGACCAGTTCGGCTGCCCACTGATCGGTCCGCCCCGCTTGTCCAGCATCACCACATGCGCCGGCAGGCTGTCGTTGGCGCTGCCCAAACCATACACCGTCCAACTCCCCAGGCTGGGCCGACCGATGAAGGTCTTGCCCGTGTTCATCGCCACCAGCGCGCTGCCATGCGCGTGGCTGTCGGTGTGGCATGACCGAATCACCGCCAGCTTGTCGGCATGTTGCCTGACCTGGGGGAAAAAGTCGCTGATTGGCAGACCGCTCTTGCCACCGGGGCGGAATTTCCTCGCCGCCGGCGTGAGGAACCCCATCTGCCGGCCGCCCGAGTTGATGAACTTCTTGTCCGGTGGCAGGGGTTGACCGGCGTATTTCTCCAGCGCCGGCTTGAGATCGAAGGTGTCCATCTGGCTGGGGCCACCGTTCATCATCAAAAAGATGCAGCTCTTCGCCTTGGCCGGATACTGCCGTGGCTTGGGCGCCGCTGGCCCATCCCCACGGGCCTGTCGGCTGAAAAAGCCATCCCGGCTCAGCAAGTCCACCAGGGCCAACCCTGTGAAACCACCTCCCATCTGCCAGACCGCCTCGCGCCGGTTCAGTCCGCAGGGAAAAGCGTTCTGCCTCATCTCTGCTCTCCCCTCAGTCCGCGAAGACGAACTCATTGGTGTTGAGCAGCACCAGGGCCAGCGATTGCCTCGCCTTGGCCGCGCCACCCAGCACTTCCGCCTGCTGGCGCAAATGCTCCAGCGCCGCCCGCTGCTCCTCAGGCCGAGGGTCGCGCGCCAGCGCCAGCCGCCATGCCTGCTCCACAAACCGCGCATCATCATCGGCATGTCCGGCCTTGGCCGCCAGAGCCATGGCCTGCTTCAAGGCCAAGGGATTGTTCAGCAGCGCCAGCGCCTGCGTGGGCACCGTGGTCGAATCGCGCTTGCCGCAGGGCAGCGTGCTGTCCGGCGCGTCGAAAACCGTTTGCGTGGGGTCCAGCAGGCCGCGCTTCACATAGGCGTACAGCGTGCGACGGCGTTGCTGGTCGGGTGGTGACGGCTTGTATTCTGTCCCTTTCTTCGACCACCCTTCCAGCGCCTCGGGACTGATCTCGGGGGTGAAGCTGGGCCCGCCCAGCTTGGCTACATCCAGTTGGCCCGATGCCGCCAGCATGGCGTCCCGCACCGTCTCGGCGTCCAGGCGCCGGCGGTTGGCCCGCCACAGCAGATGGTTGCCCGCGTCGCGGGCCTCGTACTGTTCAGCCTGCGGATGAAAGGTGGATTGCTTGTAGGTGGCCGAGGTCACCAGCAACCGGTGCAGCGCCTTGGTGCTGCATCCCTGTTGCAGGAAATGTTCGACCAGATGATCCAGCAGTTCCGGGTGGCTGGGTTTGTCGCCGGTGTAGCCGAAATTGTCCACCGATCGCACCAGCCCCTCGCCGAAGTGGTGCATCCAGACCCGGTTCACCCAGACCCGCCAGGTGAGAGGATGCTTCGGGTCCGTGATCCAGGTCGCCAAGGCCAAGCGCCTGCCTGTTGTCTTGCCGGTGGGCGACTTGGCCTCGGGTGTGGCCACCGCGCTCACCAGCGACAGCGCGCCAAATCCCACCTCGGCACCCGGCCGGGCGGGGTCACCTTTTTTCAGCAGTTTCAATGGCGGTGGGTTCGCGCTTAGGTCGGTCCAGCCCAAAATTTCCTTGCCCACCAGATCCACCGGCGGCCCGCCCAGCGCGCCGGGAGAACCCGCCGGCACGGGTCCGGCCCAGAAGGCGTTCGCCATGCGGTAATAGTCCCGCTGCGGGATCGGATCGAACTTGTGGTCGTGGCAGCGCGCGCATTTCACCGTCAGCGCAAGGAACGCCGTGCTGGTGGCGTGCACCAGATCCTCCAAACGGTCGTACTGGTACTCCTTGGCATCGTTCGGCTCATCGTTCCAGGTGCCCAGCCGCAAGAATCCCGTGGCGATGCGCGAGGCCTCCGTGGCCCCGACCACCTCATCCCCCGCCAGTTGGTGCGTCACAAAAGTGCGGTGATCCAGATCACGATTGAACGCGTCGATCACCCACTCGCGGTATTTCCATGCGAACGGTTTTTCCTGGTCGCGCTCGTAGCCCGAGGTCTCCGCCCAGCGGGCCACATCCAGCCAGTGCCGGGCCCACCGCTCGCCATACCGGGGGCTGGCCAACAGCTTGTCCACCACCCGCTCGTAGGCATCGGGCCGCGCGTCCGCCTCAAAGGCTTTCACTTCCTCATAGCTGGGTGGCAGGCCAGTCAGGTCGATGCTCAATCGGCGCAACAGAGTGGCCTTGGCTGCCGGCGGGGCACCGTTCCAACCGTTTTTCGCCAGCGTTTTGCCAATGAAATAATCCACCGGGTGGGCACCGGCAGGCACCTCGGTTTTTTTGAGCGGTTGCAGGCTCCACAGGTCCCGCCCGCCACGGGTCTCGGTGGACAGTTCGTAGGGGTCCAACACCCGGCCCGCCGGCCATGGGGCTCCCGCTTTCACCCACGCTGACAGTATCGCTTGTTCCCCGGCGGCCAGCGGCCGGGCCTTCCCCTTGGCCGGTGGCGGCATGGTGCCAGCCACCACCCGTTCCATCAACAGGCAGTCACTGCCATCCATGGCCTGCAGCGCGTTGCCACTTCTGCCCCCAGTCCGCAAACCGGCCAGGGTGGTCATGCTGAGCTTGCCAGCCGGATCATCCCCCGCGTGGCACTCCAGGCACCGCCTGACCAAAACGGGGGCAACCTGTTTTTCAAAATCAGGCGGCTGGCCAAACACCAGCAGCAGCAGCGGAAGCATGGAGAACTCTCCGGGCGGGCCCTCGAGAATAGCACGAAAAAGGCCTCCATTCAGCAACCTGCCTGCTTGACACCCCACGCCTTGCCAAGGACGATGAACTTATCCCACCCCGCTTCCCCTGAAGCACACCATGCGGCCTGTTTTTCTCATTTTTTGCGTTTGGTGTTCCCTGCTGCCCGGCGCCATCCGGGCGGACGGCCCAGCCGCCACCCAGCAAAAACTTTGGTGGGCCTTTGCGCCTTTGAAATCTCCCACCGTCCCACGGGTGGAAGGCGTCAGCCACCCGGTGGATGCGTTCATTCGCCACCGATTGGCCCGGGAAGGTCTGGCTCCTTCCCCCCAAGCCGACCGCCGAACGCTGTTGCGCCGATTGAGCATCGACCTGACTGGCCTGCCACCCAGCCCTGCTGAACTGTCAGCTTTTGTGGCCGATCAGTCGCCGGAGGCCTACGAGCGTGTGGTGAAACGGCTGTTGGCCAGCCCACACCACGGCGAACGGATGGCCCAGCACTGGCTCACGCTGGCCCACTACGCCGACTCCCACGGCCAAGACCAGGACCGCGCCCGCCCCAACGCGTGGCCCTACCGCGATTACCTCACCCGGTCTTTCAACGCCGACAAACCCTATGGCCGCTTCGTGCAGGAGCAGGTCGCGGGGGACATGCTGTTCCCCGAGTCGCCCGAGGCCATCGTGGCCACCGGCTTCCTCGCCGCCGGCCCATGGGATGAAAGCGGTCTGCGCGACATCCGTGAGGACGCCATCGACCGCATCGCCGCCCAGTACCTCGACCGCGACGACATCGTCAGTTCGGTGAGCTCCGTCTTTTTGGGCCTCACAGTCGGCTGCGCCCGCTGCCACGACCACAAGTTCGACCCCATCTCCCAGGAAGACTACTACGCCCTGCAGGCCGTGTTCGCAGGCACCGACAAGGCTGAGCGT
>JAFMJU010000342.1 GCA_017853285.1 Gemmataceae bacterium | reverse complement strand
CATTGCCGGCCGAGCTGGTGCCCCAGGTTGTTCAAAGTGTCGCCGGGATAATTCTCAATTCCCAACAAGGGGCAGGTTTGGCCGGAACCGACCTGGAAAACATCGCCCGGTTGCTCCAGGCCGACAGCCCGGGACGCCCTGAAAAGCTGGGGGCTCTGGTTCCCGAGGCGATCAATGTTCGCATGACTCTGGCAATTTTCGGGGGTGTCTTTCTCGATTGGCAAACCGCCTACAACAAGGGGCGTGACCTGCTGGTGAAGGGGGATTTCAACCGGATTGTCCCAGACCTGATCCAGGAAAAGGAAGATCTTGAACGCAAGGTCGCCGCCATCTCCCCCAAAAGCCGCGAAGATTTGGTGGCCTGGGCACGTGACGCCGGGAAAGGCATTTCGAAATCACCCGAGGAACCCGGTGAAACTCCGGACGATCGTTTGGTCCGGCAGGCCTCCCCGCTATTGGTTTACCTGGCCGACCGGGTGGCCCAAACCCGATTGCCCCAGGTTCAGTTGGCACTGGCCCAGGCCCGCCATGAGCAGGCTGCCATGGCGGAACGAAAGTCCAGGGGGAGCAAACAATCCCAGCAAGCTCAAGACCGCCAGAGGCATTGGAAAGCCGCAGCCCTCGCATGGGGAGCTCTCGCCAAGGATATGCAGGGAAAAAGATTGGGGGCTTACGCCCGATTGTGGCAGGGGATAGCCCTGCACCACGCCGGGGACTTGGATGGTTCCCGGCAAGCATGGGCCGCTGCCGGGGAGGGTAATCTACCGGAACAAGTCACCGCGATGTGGCTTGCGGCTTCATCGGGCTCGTAGCGACCGGGCCTTTAGGCCCGGTGTGCGGCCCGGTTCAAACGCTTTCTGGCCTTGGTAAGCAGCGGGCCAACACTGTTGACCGGAATGCGCAGTTGGCTGGCCACCTCGGAATAGCTGTACCCTTCAAGATGGTGGAGCCGAACGGCTTCTCGCTCTGTCAGAGGCAATTGGTTTAGAAGGGCCCCCAACTTTTCGCCTAATTCCGGGCCATCGTCCTTTTCAGGATTGGCATGGGAGAATTCCTTTTCCGCGTCCCCGACAGGCACCGGCGCGCTTTTTCTTTCCAGCCAGAAACGTGTGGCCCGCCTCCGGGCCACCACCAGCAGGAAGGTGGTTAGGGAGCTTTCACCATGGAAAAGCTTCAGGCAGCGGTAATTGCCCGAAAGGATTTCCAAAAGGATTTCCGCCAAACAATCTTCCAGATCCTCGGGTTGGGATCCCTTTCCGGCAAGGTGCGCCGTTTTGCGCGCGATGTGATGGAAAAGGGGCGCAAACCTTTCAAGAAACGCTTCCCAGGCCCCTGGTTGCCTTTCCAGGCAACCTTGGACCAGTTGTCGCTCCTCAGGTGACGCAAACATGACTCATTCCACGGAAAAGCAGGAGCCCGGAAGGGTCCTGAGCTTCAGCTTTAATCTCATTCTACGCCGGGTCGGGGCAAGGTGGTTTGACGCCCAATCTGGGCTTTTCACCAAAAATGCAATAAAATGACGCCTTTCAAGCGGTTACAGTCCGTGGCAGATTCAGGAGCTTATTCCCATGGCCGGTTCTCAGTCGCAGGATCCCTGGTTTCAAACACTTTTTGCGGACAGGATTGGCGGGGTGAACTACGGCAAATCGGACAAGATTTACAAGTTCGAAAAGATCAAACGGGCCAAGCGTGCGGCGTTGGCTGCTCATCCCGATCGCCAATTGCTGGATTTTGGCATTGGTGAAAATGATGACATGGCGCCAAGTGTGGTGCGCGAGGCGATGCAGCGCGAGGTGGACCGGGTTGAAAACCGGGGCTACGCCGACAACGGCATCATGGAATTCAAGGAAGCCGCGGCCCGCTTCATGCGGCGCATGTTTGGGGTCAACCTGGATCCCGCCACAGAAATCAACCACGCCATTGGCAGCAAACCTGCCTACGCCATGCTTCCGGCGGTGTTCATCAATCCGGGTGATGTCACTCTGATGACAGTGCCGGGATATCCGGTCGCCGGCACCCATACCGCCTACTACGGCGGTGAGGTGCACCGCCTGCCATTACTCCCCCAGAACCATTTCTATCCGGACCTGGACGGCATCCCGGCGGATATCCTCAAGCGCGCCAAATTGCTGGTGATCAATTACCCCAACAGCCCCACCGGCAAGGTGGCCACCCTGGACTTCTACAAAAAAGTGGTGGAATTCGCCAAGAAACACCAGATCGTAGTGGTGCAGGATGCGGCCCACATTTGCCTCACTTACAAGGGCGAACCCCTTTCTTTCCTACAGGTGGACGGCGCGCGCGAGGTGGGCGTGGAGGTGCACTCCCTGTCCAAGGGTTTCAACATGATCGGGTGGCGGATCGGGTTTGTGGCCGGCCATCCAAAGATTGTGCAAGCTTTCGCGGATGTGAAGGACAACTCTGATTCCGGGCAGTTCATGGCCATCCAGCGGGCCGCCGCGGTCGCCTTGGATACTCCGGAAATTCCCGCCCAAGTGAAGGCAAAATATGAGCGAAGGTTGAAAAAATTGGTGCAGGCTCTCCGCTCGGTCGGTTTCGATGCCACCATGCCCGAAGGGACCTATTTTCTCTACACGAAGGCCCCCAAGGGCTGCGCCGGCTTGGACTTCCCCACTGCCGAGGACGCGTCACAGTTCCTCATCACACAGCAGTCCGTCTGCACGGTCCCATGGGATGATGCCGGCGCCCATCTCAGGTTTTCCGTGACATACACCGCGGCCACCGAGCAGGATGAGGACAACCTGATGCGGGAAACCTGCCAGCGCCTTGGCGCCTTGGGTTTGCGCTTTTAGGCCAAGGCATGTTGATCACAAACCCCTGGGGCCGTTTCCCGCAATTGCAGGAGCGGCTCCAGGTGTTTTCGAAGAGTTTCAATTGGGTGCAGCGGGTAGGCGAATTCCCGGTTGTTCACCAATTGCTCCTCGCGGACGAAGTCGCGCAGGCGGGCGACCCTGTCCCAACCGACATCCAGGGGCCCCCTTGTATTGTCACGCAGTCTTTCAATCAACTTCCGAATAGCGTGAAACCTGCGTTTGGCTGCGGTTCCCGGTTCCGGGTTTTCTCCGCGAAGGCGAAGCAATTCAGCCATTAAGTCGTTCTGCTGGTCCTTTTGAGAGGGGGCCAGCAGCAGGTCCGGGTTCCAGTGTAAATGATGTTGAAGGTGTTGCGCATTGCGCAACACCTTTTGTCCCGAACGGGCAGGTGCCAAGGGAAGTCGCAATGTGAGACTGGCGGCCACGATCGGGCCAGGGGAAATCTTGAGCCAGCGGGCCGCCCAATCCTCGGTGATCTGGTCGTAAAGCGCTCCACCAATTCCGTGGACAAACCAGTCGAAAACAAAGGTGCGCAGGTACAATGTTGTGAACAGGGCCCGTGGCCAAAGTATCACGCCCGATTCGGCCAGGCGTTCCAGACCGGTTTCCACATCCCCCCGGATAGAGTGTGGACAAGGATTGTTAGGGGCCGCCGCCAGGAGAAAGCCACCCTTCTCTTCTTTGATCCACAACCGTCCCCGATTTTTGGAATCGCCCTCCAAAATCCAGAGGGGCGCCTCGCCCCATCCGTCATCCCGCTCCTCCAGGTAAGGGACGGGACGTCCTGGCGTTGTTATCTGGTGAAAGGCGCGAAAGCTATCGAGTGCCTCGTTGTATGTCCTTCGGCCTCGGCCCAGGTCCATCAAAAAATGGCGGATCAAACCATGAAAAGAGTTGAAACGGGAAATCCGACTCATGGGCAGCGACGGCTGGCATAGGCCCCAAGCAGCTTCCACCTGGGTTCGGGCCCGTTGGAAACAAACCCAAATCGGGCTTTTCGCAAAACAAGATTGGTTTGTTTTGAGAATCCCCAGCCAATCCTTCGCCAGGGGGAAGAACGAGGCTTGTTCAGCCCAGTCTTCCAGCTTTCGCGCAAACAAACCAAGGTAGTCAGGATTCACCGGGATTTGAGCCCAGGGGGTTCCTGAGCTTTGGTTGGTGAACGGGCAAAGGATTGAACGACGTGGCTGTTCGGTAACCGCCAGGTCAGGCAGACGAATCCCCATTTCCTTTGGGGAATCGGTGTCGATCACCACATTCAGGCTGGGATTGCCAAGGGCCGCTCCCATGCCCCCTGCAATGAAATTTTTGGCCCATACACCTGGGTGGAATAGTTCCGGCTGATGCCCGGTTCCCACCCAAGGCCTATCAAGATCCACTTCATGAAAATGTTCTGGAAGGTTTCGACTGAATTCCTGCCGTGCCTGGGACCGGAGTCGCCCATGCCAGCTTTCCCTGGCTTTATCACTTGAGGCCGACTGGCCCAAAAGCTTGGGCAAATCGGCCAAGGGTGGGTCGCAGGCCAATTCCCCATGGGCCCCAGGGGCACGGATGACGGGTTTCATCCTGCGGATTTTGAGGTTAGTCCAGGGGAAGGATCCCGGGCTGTTCCCGAAAAGGAAGGAGGAATCGCGGCAAGGGCATCCTCGATCACCCGGTTGTAGTAGCGCATGC
>JAFMJU010000341.1 GCA_017853285.1 Gemmataceae bacterium | reverse complement strand
TTCCGATCTGGTTACCCGGTTGGGGCTGATTGGCTGGCTGGGCCAGAACGGGGAAGGCGCAGCACGCCCAGGCGAACAGCAACGCCAGGCGACCGAATGGCATTGGACGAACCCTCCCAACTGGGCACAGCCACCAAGGAATTCCTCCCGTCCCAAGGCGTACCGGGGAACAAGCCCACGGCACGACGGAACGGAACATTCCACTTGCATCGGGAGTATCGGCTAACCCGGTCGAACAACTTGTGCGTGTTTGACGGAGTGGTGGGGTTTTGGGGGTTGGGAGGGGCCGGGAATGCCAAGATGGGGCAAGTGGGAGGTTTCCACAATAAAGGGCAAGGTTCTGGGACCTCACCCCCCTGCCCCCCTCGCCATCAATAAAGAGGGGGAGAGGTGGTTGGGGAGGTCAGGCGGCCAGGTTGGCGCGGCGGATTTCGATTTTTTCGCGGTCGAACCAGGGGGCGAAGGGCCGGCGACCGGCGACGAGGGCGGCGAGGCCGTAGCGGACCTTTCGGCCGAGGGGCATGGGTTCGTGGGCGCAGTCGTAGAGGGCCTCGCGGTAGAGGCCCTCGGTGGTGGGGCAAATGCGGCTGGGGCCGCCTTTTTTGTAGGCGAGGGCCCAGACATTGGTCATGCGCCGCTCCGGGCCGTGCCAGCCGATGATGCCCTCGGAATAGTGTTCATCGAGCAGGGACTCGAGGGCCTCGGGCGTGAACCGCCAGTAGTCGGACGGATAGGCGTGGACATGGAAATGGAAGGGGCAGGAAACCAGCAGGGCGCCACCGGGCTTGAGCACGCGGGCGACCTCGGCAAAGCCCAGCCAAAAACGCCTGACATGCTCGAAGGTGCTCAGTGCTAGCACGGTGCCGAAGGTGTTGTCGGCGAAGGGGAGCGCCTCGACATCCGCCACCTGATCGACGCCTTTTCCCGGGCGGAAATCGATGCCAATGAAATCTTTGTTGCTGAATATGTCGCGCAGGTTGACCTTGTCATCGCCATCGACCTGCAGTGAACCGACCTCGAGGACGGGTTCGGGGAGATGGAAGACCTCGCGGGTAGCCTGGACGACGCCGCGGAGCAGACGATTCATGTGAAGGTCCCCATGAGGACGGTCAAAACAACCTGGGTTTTGTCCGTCACTCGAGATTGAAATCAAACGCCGGATTGCCACCGGGCTTCACCTCGCAGGTGAGGCCGGAGCTTTCCGGATGGTGGTACTTGTAGGGCCAACCTGAGGGGCTTGCGGCACCGGGCGGAGCAACGGTGACGGCGTACCAGCCCGGCTTGAGCCCGGGCTGGCCGTCTGTCTGGATCTCGTAGTGGCCCTGGTAGTCGATCACCGCCATACCCAAGCCGCCGGTGTGGCCCTTGCGGTAATCGGGCGCGAACACAATGGTTCCCCCGCCGACCGGATTGCCACGCCAGGTGACCCTGCCCGCCACCGGAACCGGCTTGGGAGGTTCACCCGAAGGCCAGGCAAGGTAGGCGATCGCCGCGATGACGACAATGGCCCCCAACCCAACCGGCAACCATGGGACGGTGGACTGGCGCGGCTCTGACTGCAAATGAGGCGCCAAGGGGGACATGCCCGCCTCCCCAAACCTGTTGAAGAAACCACGGCGGAAAGTCTATGCGAGCAGGGAATTGTGCCGCAATGCGGGGTTGGGCCCGGTGCTGCCCGGCGGGGGTCGGGATATTTTTTTGAAAACGGGCAGAAAAAGGCTGATTTACCTGGAAATCCAGTGGTTTTGTTGCGCTTGACCGGGAAGGAACGCGGGGGTATCAGCCCCGTTCGTTACCGGTGGGTCCGTTGCTCACGGCGCCTGAAAAGGCGAGCAGGTGGGCATGGACGAGCCGGGCCGGCGTTTGGCCGGTGCCTGGAACACGGCTTTTTGGATTGGTTGCGCGTTTGACCCGGGAAATTGGACGGCCCGACCGCAGGGATGCGCGTGGGCCTCTCGAGGGGGGGATGATACCGATGCGATGGATTGCCTTCAGTCTGGTGGCGATGGTTCTGGGCGGCTTGGGCTGGATGGGTGGCGACATCGTCGCCCAGACCGGCGCGGCCCGTCCGGCGGGCACGGGCAGCCGGGTTGCGCTGATCAACCTGAGCCATGTGCTGAAAAACTACCAGAAGGCGGTGGCCTTCAACAACGAGATGAAGGACCTGATCAGCCCCCTGACCCAGAAGCAAAAGGGCAAGGCCGCCCAGTACGAGGCGCTGGTGAAGGAAGCGCAGGCAAAGCCCGAACAGCGCGAGGTTTATGAGAAGCAGATCCGCCAGCTCCAGCGCGAGCTGGAGGACGCCGCCAACGAAGCCAAGATGAGCATCAGCAAGAAGCAGGACGACATGCTGGTGCTGCTGTTCAAGGAAATCCAGGAAGGGTGCCAGCGCGTGGCGATGGCCCAGGGTTACGACCTGGTGCTGCACTACAACGACGCGACCACCAGCCAGGAATACTGGAGCGCGATGAACATCGCCCGCAAGCTGCAGGCCGGCGCCTGCATGCCCCTGCACTACGGCCCCGGGGTTGAGATCACCAACGAGGTGGTCAGCGCCCTGAACACGGCCTATAGCCGCAGCGCCCCCGGCGCCGCGACCGGCGGCGCCGGTGCGGGCGCCACAGGCGGAGCCCCGGCGACCACCACCGGCGGGGCCGGCGCAGGCCGACCCTAAGGCAACCTTCCAGACCGCCTGCCCGCATTGATCGGGGCAGGCGGTTGATGTTCCAATGGCCCAGCCCTCGCCAACCGAAAGGTTGGCGATTCCGCACAGGAGAGCATCGTGCGCATCCTCGGACATCGCCCGCAAAGGACCCTCCGCCGACCGGTGGAGGTTTCGGGCATCGGGTTTTTGACCGGCGACCTGGTCACCCTGCGGCTATTGCCCGCGGAGGAGGACACGGGTGTGGTTTTCCGCCGGGTGGATCTGCCTGGATTGCCGGAAATCTCGGCCGGGGTTCGACATGTGACCGGCACGGCCCGCCGCACGACGCTGGGCCATCCGCCCGCCGAGGTGGGGCTGGTGGAGCATGTGCTGAGCGCCCTGGGCGGCATGAAAGTGGACAACTGCGTGGCCGAGGTGGACGCTCCGGAAGCGCCTGGCGTGGACGGATCGGCCGGGCCGTTCGTGGAGGCGATCCTGGAAGCCGGGATCGTGGCCCAGAAAGCCACACGGCCCGTGATGGGCGTGGAAAAGGTGACCTGCGTGCGGGCCGGACATGCCACGGTGACCCTGCACCCGGGTACGGACACCCACCTGAAGGTGAGCTACCTGCTGGACTATGGATCGCTGTCGCCGATCCCCCGGCAGATGCACACCACGGAGCTATCGCCCGAGACCTACCGCAGCCAATTGGCGTGGTGCCGGACCTTCCTGTTGCGGGAAGAGGCGGACGCGCTACGGCAGCAGGGTTTGGGCTCGCGGACAACCCTGAACGACCTGCTGGTTTTCACCAGGGGGGGCGTGGAGGGTAACCGGCTGCGCTTCGGCAACGAGCCGGCCCGGCACAAGATGCTGGACCTGGTGGGGGACCTGAACCTGCTGGGATTCGACCTGTGCGGGCACCTGGTGGGATGCCGGTCGGGGCACCCGCTGAATGTGGAACTGGCGCGGCAGTTACTGCGCCAACAGGTGGAATCGTCGCTGGACCCGCCCCGGATACTGCCGTTGCACCGTTTCCGGCGGGCGGCTTAGAGTTCCAGCCCGAACTTTATTAGGTCGAACGAACAACGCGGGAGCCCAACCTCGTGAAGTCGCAATCGAAAAGCCCTGGTGAACCCCTGCGACTGGGAGTCGTGGGGGTTGGCCATTTGGGGAAGGAACACGCCCGCATCGCCTCGGGTCTCGCCGGGGTGAAACTGGTGGGTGTGGCGGACCCGAATCGAGCGCAGGCGGAGACGGTGGCCGGCAAATGCAATTGCCAGGCCTTCGACAACCACCTGGAGCTGATGGATCAGGTGGACGCGGTGGTGGTGGTGACCCCCACGCGATTCCACCACGCGGTGGCGATGGAGTCGCTGGCCCGCGGCTTGCCGACCCTGGTGGAAAAGCCGATCACGCCCACGGCCCGGGAAGCCCGGGAGCTGGAGCAGGCTGCTGAAAAAGCCGGCGTGGCGCTGCAAGTGGGCCACATCGAGCGGTTCAATCCGGCCTACGAGGCGGCCCGGCAGACTAGCCTGGTGCCCCGTTACATCCGGGCGGAACGGGCCGGCAAATTCACCGGCCGCTCGCTGGATGTGGGCGCGGTTCTGGACCTGATGATCCACGACCTGGACCTGGTGCTGGACTGGGACCCGAGCGAGGTGGTGTCGGTGGAAGCCTTCGGCGCCGCGGTGCTGGGCGGCCACGAGGACATCGCGCAGGCACGGCTTCGGTTCCGCAGCGGTTTGATCGCCGACATCTCGGCCTGCCGGGTGAGCCCGGTGCCCGCCCGCCGGATGACGGCGCTGGGCAGCGAGGGCGTGGTGGAGATTGACTTCGCCAACAAGAAGATCGACCTGATCCAACCGTCGAACGCGCTGGCG
>JAFMJU010000012.1 GCA_017853285.1 Gemmataceae bacterium | reverse complement strand
CGTGGGCACGAACAACCCGGGTGATCCCCTGGTGGTTCCCGGCGAGGGCACCTGGTCGGTCAACCCCACCACCGGCGCCATCACCTTCACGCCGCTGCCCGGCTTCACCGGCAACCCGACGCCGATCAACTACACCGTGAAGGACAACGACGGCAACGAGTCGGCCCCCGCCAAGGTGACCGTGGTGTATCAAGCCCCGGCGCCCGTCGCGGTGAATGATGAGTCCCGCGCCAACCAGCCCGGCCCCGTCTCCCTGGTGGTTACCGGCAACGACACCGACGGTTCCAACAGCCTGGATGTGGCCAGCGTCGATCTGGATCCGACCAGCCCCGGCCGCCAGACCAGCCTGACCGTGACCGGCCAGGGCGTCTGGACCGTGGACAACAGCGGCAAGGTGACCTTCACCCCGGCCCCCGGCTTCACGCAGGACCCGACACCCGTCCCCTACACCGTGTCCAACACGGCCGGCAAGGTGTCGAACACAGCCACCATCACCATCGACTATGTGCCGGTGGCGACCGACGATTCCTCCGCCAACAACCCGACCGGTAGCCCCGTCACCCTCAATGTGTTGGCCAACGACACGCTGGGCGACACGGTTGTCCCCTCGACGCTGAAGATCGTGGGCACGAACAACCCGGGTGATCCCCTGGTGGTTCCCGGCGAGGGCACCTGGACGGTGAACCCCACCACCGGCGCCATCACCTTCACCCCGGTGGCCGGCTTCACCGGCGACCCCACGCCGATCCGTTACACCGTGAAGGACAACGACGGCAACGAGTCGGCCCCCGCCAAGGTGACGGTGGATTACCTGCAGATTCCCCCCGTGGCAGTCAATGACGAGTCCCGCGCCAACCCGGCCGGCCCCGTCAGCCTGGGAATCCTGGGCAACGACACCGACGCCAACGGCGACCTCGACCCCGCGACCGTGGATCTCGATCCCGCCAGCCCCGGCCGCCAGACCAGCCTGACCGTGACCGGCCAGGGCGTCTGGTCCGTGGACAACAGCGGCAAGGTGACCTTCACCCCGGCCCCCGGCTTCACCAAGGATCCGTCCCCCATCACCTACACGGTGAGCGACAAGACGGGCCTGGTGTCGAATGTCGCCACCATCACCATCGACTATGTGCCCGTGGCGGCCGATGACAGTTCCACCGGCAACCAGCCCGGACGGCCCGTTTCGATCCGCGTGGTGGGCAACGACACCGCCGGCGACGAGGTCGATCCGGCGACCATCAAGATCGCCGGAACGGCCAACCCCGGCGATCCCCTGGTGGTCCCCGGCGAGGGCACCTGGAGCATCAATCCGGTCACCGGAACCATCACCTTCATGCCGGAGCCGGGTTTCCTCATCGACCCGACACCCATCCGCTACACCGTGAAGGACGGCGAGGGGAATGTCTCCAACCCCGCCCAGGTGACGGTCAAGTACAACAAGGCCCCCGACCTGTCCATCACCAAGGACAACGGCGTGACCAGCATCCGCCCGGGCCAGACGGTCACCTACACGCTGGGCTATGCCAACAAGGGCACGGCCGATTCCACCGGGGTGGTGATCACCGACACCGTTCCCGCGGGAATGACCTTCAACCAGGCGAGCAACCCGGGCTGGACGCTGTCGAGCGGCGTGCTGACCTACGCCGTGGGGACCGTGGCGGCGGGCGCTTCGGGCCAGGTGCAGTTGAAACTCGTTGCCAACGCCACCTTCCCGGCCGGTGTGGGCCGTATCGCCAACACCGCCAGCATCGGCGATGACGGCGCCAACGGCGCCGATCCGACACCCGGCGACAACACCGCCGTCGACAACGACGAATTGATCGCCGCGCCCGACCTCCAGGTCACCAAGGACAACGGCGTGACCAAGGTGAAGGCGGGCGACAGCGTGACCTACACGCTGGCCTACCGCAACAAGGGCAGCCAGGGCGCCACGGGTGTGGTGATCACCGACAATCTGCCGGTTGGCCTGGCTTTCGACGCCACGCTGAACCCGGGCTGGAGCCTGAGCGGCACCGTCCTCAGCTACACGCTGGGCCTGGTCCCCGCCGGTGCTTCCGGATCGATCCAGTTGCGGCTGACAGCCGCGGCCAGCTTCGCCGCCGGCCAGGCCAGCGTGGTGAACACCGCGCTGATCGCCGACGACGGCAGCAACGGCCCGGATGAGAATCCCGCCGACAACACCGGCACCGACACCGACGAGCTGGTCGCCGCGCCGAACCTGTCCATCCGCAAGGACGACGGGGTCAAGGCGGTGGCGGCCAACCAGGTGGTGATCTACACGCTGAGCTACGCCAACCGCGGCACCCAGGGCGCCACCGGCGTGGTCATCACCGACACCATTCCCGCCAACCTGAACTTTGACGCCACCCAGAACCCCGGCTGGACGCGCAACGGTTCCTCCGTCAGCTACACCCTGGGCGCCGTTGCCGCGGGGGCCAGCGGATCGGTCACGCTGAAGTTCACCGCCAGCCCGACCTTCCCCGCCGGCCAAAGCAGGATCACCAACACGGTGACCATCGCCGACGACGGCACCAACGGCCCCGACGAGGATCCCCTGGACAACACTGACTCCGATGTCAACGACCTCGATGCCGCGCGCGACCTGTGGATCAGCAAGGACAATGGCGTGAAGACGGTGGTGGCCAACCAGGCCGTCACCTACACCATCCGCTATGCCAATGGCGGCACCAAGGGTGCGACTGGCGTGGTGATCACCGACACCATCCCGGCCGGGATGACCTTCGTTGCCGCCGACAACGCGGGCTGGACCCGGGTGGGCGACACGCTGACCTACGCCGTTGGCTCGGTTGCCGGCGGAGCCCGGGGCTCGGTTTCCCTGAAACTGGTCGCCAAGGCCAGTTTCCCCTCAGGCCAAAGGACCATCGCCAACACCGCCACGGTGGCCGACGACGGTTCCAATGGTCCCGACCTGAACCCGGACGACAACACCTCCACCGACACCGACGAGTTGATCGCCGCCCCGGATCTTGCCGTGGTGAAGGACAGCAGCGTGACGGAGGTTCGGGCCGGCCAGAGCGTGACCTACACCCTGGCCTACACCAACAAGGGCACACAGGACGCCACCGGCGTTACCCTGAGCGATTCGCTGCCCCTGGGCATGGGCTTCAACGCCGCCGCCAACCCCGGCTGGACGCTCAACGGGACCACGCTCAGCTACACCGTGGGCAATGTGGCCGTGGGCGCCTCGGGCACGGTCAGTCTGGTGCTGGTGGCCGATGCCACCTTCGCGGCTGGTCAGGCCAGTGTCATCAACACCGTGGCCATCGCCGACGACGGCAGCAACGGCCCCGACCTGAACCCGGCGGACAACTCCGACCGGGAATTGGACAACCTGATCGCATCGCCTGACCTGCGCGTGACCAAGAATGATGGTCGCGCCAGCGTTCGGGCGAACGACTTGGTCACCTACACCCTGAGCTATGTCAACACCGGCACCCAGGGTGCCACCGGGGTGACCATCACCGATAGCCTCCCCGCCGGCACCAGCTTCAATGCCGCCGCGAACCCCGGCTGGACCCTGAACGGCTCCACCCTGACCTATGCCCTGGGCACGGTGCCCGCGGGATCCTCCGGCAGCATCCAGTTGTCGCTGCGCGTCAACGCGTCCTTCCCGGCGGGCCAGGCCTCCATCGCCAACACGGCGCTCATCGCCGATGACGGCGCCAACGGCCCGGATCTCAACCCGGCCGACAACTCCGGCACCGACATCAACGCGCTGGAAGCCGCCCCGGACATGGCGATCCTGAAAACGGACGGCAACGCGTCGGTCAAGCCCGGCGAGCAGGTGACCTACCTGCTGCGCTACCGCAACAAGGGCACGCAGGACGCCACTGGCGTGGTGATCTCCGATACGGTGGTGGCCGGCCTGAATTTCAGCGCCGCCGCCAACCCCGGCTGGACACTCAACGGTTCCACACTCACCTACACCGTGGGCAATGTGGCTGTCGGCGGATCCGGCCTGGTGAAACTGGTGCTCTCGGTGGATGCGGCCTTCCCTGCAGGACGCGAGAACATCCGCAACACCGCGGTGATCGCGGATGACGGCACCAACGGCGCCGACCCCGATCCGACCGACAACTCCAGCAGCGACAACAACGAGTTGGACGCGGCGCCCGACCTGCGCGTGACCAAGTCCAACAGTCTGGCCGTGGTGCACCCCGGCGAGAGTGTCACCTACACCATCGCCTACGCCAACAACGGCAACCAGGGCGCCACCGGCGTGGTGATCTCCGATCTGCTGCCCGCGGGAACCTTGTTCAGCGGGGCCGACAATGTCGGCTGGACCCTGGCCAACGGCACCCTGAGCTACGCGGTGGGCAACCTGCCCGCCGGGGCCTCGGGCAGCGTCTCGCTGGTATTGGAGGTCTCCCGCTCCTTCGCCGCCGGCCAGTTGTCCATAGCCAACACCGCCGTGGTGGGCGACGATGGCGCCAACGGGCCCGATCTCAACCCCGCCGACAACTCGGGCCAGGATAGCGATCCGATCGCCCTGCCCGTGGGCGGCAAGGTCTTCTATGACCGCAACGCCGACGGGGCCCTCAACAATGCCGAGAACGGGCTCGCCGGAGTGGTGCTGAAGCTTGTGGATCCGCAGGGCAATGTGGTGGCCACCACCACCACCGGCGCCGATGGGTCCTACCTGTTCCCGTCGGTTCTGCCCGGCAACTACACGCTGGTGGAGGTTCAGCCCGAAGGTTATGGAAGCAGCACTCCCAACAGCGTGCCTTTGACCGTGGATGTGAACACCACCCCGGCGCCCGTGCACTTTGGCGAGACCCTGGCCACCCTGTCGGGTCAGGTCTGGCTCGACCTGAACAAGGACGGCAAGCGCCAGCAGAACGACATCGCCATCCCGGGTGTGACCATCACCCTGGAGAAGCTCGATGTGCCGACGGTCCAGGCCTTTGGCGATCCTTTCGTCATCCTTGGCCCGACGGGCGGTTCCAGGTTCATCACGGTGGGATCGACTGTGACCGACGCCAACGGCCAGTACGAGTTCCTCGACCTGTTCCCCGGCGAATACCGGGTGGTGCAGTCGCAACCTTCCGGCTACCTGCAGGGCCAGACCCTGCCGGGATCGGTGGGTGGCGCGGTGCCCACTCTGGACGAGATCGAATCGGTCAACCTCGATGCGGGTCAGGCCGCGGTGGCCTACGACTACACCGAGGTGGCCAAATTCGCCGCCCCCAATGTTCCCGGCGTCAATCCCCCGCCGCTGCAACCCTTCGAGATCACCAAGCAGTCCTACCTGGCCAGCACGCCGGACATGTCCTGGGTGCTGACCGCCCCGCTCCAGCCGGATTTCGCGGCCTTCGCGCCCAACTCGGGTGTGAATCCCGCGGCATTCGTGGTGACCGGGTCGGGCGCCGGCAGTGGCATCGTGCGCGTCTTCGACTTCGGCCAGGACATGGAGCGCTTCCGCTTCACCCCCTACGGCCAGAATGTGGGCGTGCGCGTGGCCAAGGGTGATGTCACCGGCGACGGTGTGCAGGACTTCGTCACAGCCCCGGCCGGCGGGGTTTCCCCCGAGGTGAAGATCTATGACGGCAACACCGGCAACCTGATCCGCAGCTTCATGGCCTATGACCCGGCCTTCAAGGGCGGATTGTGGCTGGCCACCGGCGACCTGAACAACGACGGCGTGCAGGAAATCGTGACCGGTACCGACGCCGGGGCCATCCCGCATGTGGTCGCCTTCGATGCCGCCACAGGCAACGCGATGCACAGCTTCTACGCCTACGATGTGGCGTACCGGGGCGGGGTGCGGGTGGCGGTCGGCGACCTCGATGGCAACGGCTTCGGCGAGATCATCACCGCCGCGGGGGCGGGCGCCTCGCCGCATGTGTGCTACTTCAACGGCATGACGGCCGCGGTGGAGGCCAGCTTCTACGCCTACGACCCGGGCTACCGTGGCGGGGTACAGATCGCCACGGGCGACACCAACGGCGACGGCGTGGACGAGGTCATCGCCGCCAGCGGGGTCAACGCCGCGGGTGGGGCCGTCTATGTCTTCAACAAGGCGGGCGCCACGCTCGCGGCCAAGGCGGTAGCCGACGGGGTCTTCGGTCTGGAGGTGGGCAGCCAGGATCTGGACATGGACGGCATCGACGAGATCATCCTCAGCCGGAACGCCGGGTCCAAGTCGAAGGTGGACCTGCTGGACGGTGTGACCCTGGATGTCCTCGATTCGTTCTACGCCGATGATCCCCGCTTCACCGGCGGCATCTCGGTGGCCTGATCCGCCGACGGGTCAGGGCCTGAAACGCGCGCGGCCCCGGCAATCGCCGGGGCCGCGCTGTTTTGGGAAGGCCTGGTTTAGAAGCGGAACTCCAAACCGGTGGAAATGCCCTGGATCCAGATGTCCGAGGTGTTCACCCCGTTGAAGGCCGGACGGGCCGGGCCGTTCAGGGTGCCGGGGGGGATCTGGCTCGGGTTCACCACGGTGTCGATCTGCTCACCGGGGCGGGCGACACCTGTCCAGTACATGAAGGTGTAGCCGGCGGTGACCGCAACGCGGGGCGCGATCTGGTAACCCAGGCGCACGCCCACCTCGGGGACAAAGCTCAACTGGCTGGAGGAGTAGCTGCCGATGTTGGTCCCCTGGGCCAACAATCCGCCGGGCAGCGTGGAGGCGGCCCCACTGGCTGGGATGACCGTGGTGCTGCCGTTGATGTTGACGGTGGAGCAGGTGCCACCCAGGCCGACCAGCCCGCGGGCGTCCAGCATCCACTTGCCGCGCCACATCATGTATCCGAGGCCGATCTGCGCGCCGTTATAAACATTCTTGGTGTTGAAGCTGTCATTCACCAGGATGTTATTGTTGGCGGGGTAGCCTAGGGAGTTGTCAAGGGTGGTGAGGTTCTCGTTGATCCCCAATCCCTCGTTGAGCCCCATGTTCCGGTAACCGCCGATCACATCCCAACGCGAATCGCAGACGCAGCACAGGTTGCGGCGCAGGTTCACATCCAGACCCCAGAAGCACTGGTCCCCGGTCACACCCACATTGCCGCCCAGCACATTGGGATATTGCACCAACTGGGAGTCATTGAGGCCGGTGAGGCCATTGACAAAGGGACGCGAGACGACGGGATCGTTGGGCGACAGGTAGTTGGTGTCCCCCCCGAACAGGGTGTAGAAGGACCCTTCCACCGCCCAAAGTTTTTCCGCATCGAGGAACATGCCGCCATAGACGCGGATGCCCGGTTGCATGTTTCCGTTGATGGCCTGGTCACCGTACAGCACTTCGGTGCCCGGGGCGCCGATCACACCGGCCATATTGCGGGGCGTGCCTGCCGGCGAGCGGGTCACCAGTGGGGGCACGGACTGGCCGCTGATGGCCCAGCCCAGGGCTTCGACGCCAACCCAACCGCACCAAGCGGGGCCGCAGCAGCCGTCATCCACCCAGGATCCCTTGACCGAATCGGCCTGGGGACCGGTGGAGGCCGCGCCGATCAGATCCACCTCCGCGGGAACAGCCTTGCCCGGGGGCGGAGCGGCTTCCTGGGCGCCAGCCTGGCCGGAGAGCAATAACCCCGCCAAGCCACCGAGGAGAAACCCCCGGCCCAATTTGTGTCTCAACCATCCATGGTGTTTGCGCATGGTTACCTCTTTCCGGGGCATCCTTGCCCGTATTGATGCCTGATGGCCAACCGGAAGTGGTATCGACCTCGATGATTTTGGAAATGCAAGGGTTTGGGTGAAAAACAGTTGCGTCCGGCGTCAAAATCAAAGGGTTGTTCGGCGGCTAACGACTGTTTCTTTTCTTTCAGCAAAAAGATTTTGTTTTCTGTGAATTCCGACGCTCATTTTTCCGGAATGCTGGCAAAGCCCATTGGGTTGGGCAATAAACTTTGAAAAGCTGCGTGCCTTTGAAACCAGCCACCCTTTGGCAGTCCCTATCTGATTTCGGACGAAATGGTTGGTTGAGTTGATGGTGCCAACTCCATCAACCCAATCCTTGGGCGGCCGATTCGGGCGCTGACCTCCAAACAAACTCTCAACCACAACTCGGCCAGGCCGAGCCATCGAGATCAGAATCCATTCTGATTGGCCCCGCCTCAAATCAACCACATACCCTTCTCTCCCTCGCGCACCGCAGCCGCATGGCGTTCAGGCCATGCAACCATTAGGCAGGCTTCCAAACCTCAAGATTCCTCTTTCAATTCTTTGCCAGCTCCTGCATCCCGCTCCAAAAAAAGGTAGGCATCCAATGGGCCATGGTCATCCCAAGTGGGTGAATCGCCCGGTTTCGGGTGCGCCTCAACCACTCAGTTGGCAGCCCTGGACCTAAATTCGCCTTGGCGGCGTTTTGCGGGACTTCCGTTCGCAAACCAACTGCCTGAAAAAAAGACCTCAAACCCTCAACCCAACTCCTTTCTCACAGCACCCAACCGCCGGCTGCCAACTTTTCCCCTAACCGAATTCCCAGGCCCGGCTGCCCGACCTACGGCCAAATCGATTAGGGCAGGTCTCCTCCCCCGGCGAATGCCACTCAGGCGGCAGCCTTTTTCTGGCAACTTATCCGTAAAACCTGCTAACCTTTAGGGGATATCCACCGGCTGGCGACCCGGTATTCCGGCCGGTTTGCCCCGCCCGGCCCCGGGAAAACCATGAAGGCATTTCATTTAGCCCCCCTGCTGGCCTTTTTGACGCTCCTGCCGGCCTGCGGCCGGCGCCTTGAAAACCCGGTCGCCCAGGCTCCGGTCCCACCCCCTGTCCGCGTGGCAAAGCTTTCCCGGGCGGATGTCCCGCTCGTGGCCGAGACGGTGGGCACCGCCAAACCCTCGGTGACCGTGCAGGTGCGGGGCCGTGTCGATGGCCAGATCAAGAAAGTCCATTTCAAGGAGGGCGGCGAGGTCAAGGAGGGACAGTTGCTGTTCGAGATCGACAGCGAGTCCTTCGAGGCGGCCATGAAGGAGGCAGAGGCTACCCTCGCCGCCGCGATCTCCCAGGAAAAACTGACCCAGATCGAGAAGGACAGGTCCGAGAAACTCGCCAAGGCGGGCGCCTCGCCTGTGGAAATCTTCGAGAAAGCCAGGGCCGCTCACGACAACGCCGTCGCGGCCGTGGCGCGCGACCGGGCCAGGCGGGATGTCGCCCGCCTGCAACTGGGTTACTGCAAGGTCACAGCCCCCATCTCCGGCGTGGCGGGCAAGCTGGAAACCGATGGCGGCAGCCTCACCCGCGGTTACGACACCCGTCCCGTGATCAGCATCAACCAGCCGAAGCCGGTTTATGTCGAATTCGCCCTGCCCGAGCGCCTGTTGCCGCAGGTGCGCAAGGCGGCCGCCGGACCCGATCCTTTCCTGGTGGATGTCCGCAAGTCAGAGCAGGCCGCCTCCATCCGCGGCAGGGTCGGCTTCATCGACAACCAGGTCGACCAATCCACCGGCACCATCCTGATGCGGGCCGAGTTCCCCAACACCGATGTCGCCATCTGGCCCGGCGAGTTCTTCGAGGTTTCGGCCATTCTGTCCGTGGACAAGGGCGCGCTGGTCATGCCGTTGTCAGCACTGGGGCAGGGTGCGGCCGGTCCTCATGCCTTCGTGCTGGGGGAGGACAACAAGGTCCGCCTGCGCCCCCTCAAGGTCCGTCGGATCGACCGCGAGACGGTGTTGATTGCCGAGGGTCTGGCCGAGGGCGATCAGGTCGTCACCGAGGGAGCCGTCCGCCTGCTCGACGGCATGGCTGTCCGGCGGGTGGATACCCCGGGGGCGCCGTGACCGCCCAGCCTACCCGTGGCCAGGGCCTGCTCGCCACGGTCATCCGCAGGCCCGTGGCGGTGCTGCTTTCGCATTTGTGTCTGGCGCTTTTCGGCATCCTCGGCTGGATGAATCTCCCATTCAACCGCATGCCCGATGTCGAGTACCCCACCATCGTGGTGGCCGCCTCCCTTCCGGGCGCCACGCCGGACAGGATGTCCGTTTCGGTGGCCGCCCCTCTCGAGGCAAGGGTCTGCGCCGTCGCCGGTCTGCTCGACTGTTCCACCACCTGCGTCACAGGCTCGGTCACCATTTCGCTCCGGTTCCGATCCGGGCATGACATGGGTGCCGCCATGGGCGAGGTAAATCGGGCCATCCGGGCTGCCTCCGCCGACCTGCCCGCCTCGATGATCGACCCGCCCGTTTGCCAGCATTACAACCCTACCGACACGCCCCTGTTGTACATGGCCCTTGAATCCCCGGGCACACCCGACGCCGCCATGGAGGAAATGGCCCGCCAAAGGGTCGCCAACCCGCTTTCCTCCATCCCAGGCGTTTCCCGGGTCAGCATCCAGGGTGGCGGGCGATTCTCGTGGGTGGTTCGGACCGACCCGGTTGCTCTGGCCGCTCGTGGCATTTCCCCCGCTTCGGTCATGGCCGCTCTCGGGAGCATGGTGCCGGGCCTTCCATGGGGCGGTCTGCGCAGCCTGCAATCCGACATTCCGCTTGAGGGTGAAGTGCCTGTCGGCCCGGAGGGGGTGTCACTCTCCCGGGTCGCTATTCCCACCAAGCCGCGGACTGGGCAGCCGGCAACGCGCCCGGTCTGGCTTTCCGATATCGCGACGGTCTCCCCGGAATTCTCCAAGGCCAGATCGGGCAAATGGTGGAACGGCAAACCGTGCGTGGTAATCGCCCTCTACCGCGAGGTGGGCTCGAACGCGCTCGAAGTGGGGGACCAGGCGAACCGGGCGCTGGATCAAATCCGCCGCAACCTGCCTGCGGGTGCCCGGCTCGGGGTGGTCTTCGACAACACCCGTCCCGTCCGCGCCGCCATCGATGAAATGATCATCACTCTCGGCCTTTCCATAATTTTGGTCCTGGTCATCATCGGCCTGGGCTTGCGCGACTGGAGGGGCACGCTCATCGCCTGTTCCGTGGTGCCCCTGTCCATCACCGGCATGATGGGATTCATGTGGCTGGCCGGCTTCAGCCTCAACACGCTCACGCTGCTCGCCCTCAGCCTCGCCATCGGCTTCGTGGTCGATGACGCCGTCGTCGTGCTCGAGAATGTGATCCGCCACCGCGAGGCGGGCCTCGGGTCTTTCGAAGCCTCCGTGGAGGGCGCGCGTGGCATCGCCTTCACCATGGCCTCCATCACGGTTTCCCTGCTGGCGGTCTTCCTACCCATCCTGCTGGTGCCCGATATCCTGGGCCGCATGTTTCGCGAATTCGCCCTCACACTCATGGGATGCATCACCTTGTCGGGCGTGGTGAGCCTGCTTCTGGTCCCCGTCCTTTGCCTCTGGCTGCCGGAGCGCCCCAGGGCTTCTCATCCGGCCAAGTCAGCTCCGTTTGGCCTGGCACGCCGGCTATATGTTCGCCTGCTCCACTGGCTGGTCGCCCACCCATGGGTGGCCATGGCGGGAATCCTGGCGTTCCTTTTCGCCACCAACCGGGTTTCTTCCGGCGTGCGCAAGGGCTTCCTTCCGGCCGAGGACAAATCGCTGCTGGTTCTTTTCACCAGGGCGGAACCCGAGTTGTCCTGGGAACGCCTGCAGGCGGCCCACCGCAATCTGTGGGACCTGATCGCCAAGGTGCCCGAGGTTGAGGAAACCCTCACCTACCTCGGGCAGGACGAGCTGAATACCACCCCCTCCGACGGGCTGCTGCTGCTGCGTTTGAAATACCCGCCCAGGCGCTCCCTCGCCGAAATCACCGCCGACATCCAGGCCCGGCTCGACCGCGATTCGCCCCTCGCGTTCACCCTCTTCAACATCCCGTCCCTCTACCTGAACACCAAACGCACCAAGAGCGCCTACCAGGTGCTGGTGACTGCCCCAGAGGCGGATGCGTTGCCGGGCGTGGTGGCTAAAATCCGTCGATGGATGGATGAAAAAGACGGTTTCCTCTCCATAGACACCGATATTGAACCCGGCGCTCCCACGCTGGAGATTGCGCCCTCAAGGGCACGCATGGCCATGGCCGGCTTCACACCCGCCCAGGGTGCCAGGGCCCTTCAGGCGGCTTTCGGCCCCAGCTTCACGGCCAACCTGTGGGCCCCTGGCGCCACCCGTTCCCTGGCGGTCGGCTTCCAATCCGACAGGACCGCTGGCCCTCGCGACCTCGGCCTCGTGCGCCTAAACCGTTCGAACAGCGCATCCACCGCCGGCTCCGCGCCGCTCGATGCTTTCACCGAATCCGCCACGGCGGTCTTGCCGCGCCAGGCCAACCGGTACAACCGGTTGCCGGCGGCCTCCATCTCCTTCAACCTGCCGCCCGGTGCCGATTCCGCTTCCTTGCTGGCCAGCTTGGAGGATCGACTCGCCACCCTCCAGGGCCAGGGGGTCCGCGCTGAGTTGGTGGGCACCGCCCGTGAGGTGCGTTCCTCGGTCCTCCGCGCCATGCCACTGGTGTTGCTGGCATTTGTTGTCATGTATCTCACCTTGGGCTTCCTGTATGAGTCACTCACCCACCCGGTCACGGTCCTGGCCACTCTGCCATCGGCGCTCTTCGGCGGGCTTTTGGGCCTTTGGTTTTTCGATATCGAGCTCGACATCTACGGATTCTTCGGATTGCTCATGCTGCTGGGCCTGGTGAAGAAAAACGCAATCATGCTGGTCGATTTCGCCAGGTCCAGGCAGTTGGCGGGAGCCGATGCCACCACCGCCATTCTCGAGGCCTCGGTCGAGCGGCTCAGGCCCATCCAGTTGACCACGCTGGCGGCCGCCGCCGGGGCGGTCCCCATGCTGGTCGGCACCGGTTCGGGCGTCTCGGTGCTCAGGCCGGTGGGGGCGGTCCTCCTCGGCGGCCTGCTGGTCTCCCAGGTGGTCACGCTGGCGCTCACCCCGCCGCTCTATCGCTTCATGGAAGGGGTGTCCTGCCGCGTGCGCCGCCTGTTCCAGGGGGGAGCCTCCACATGACCGCCTGGTTCATACGGCGACCCATCGGCACCACCCTGCTCCTGCTCAGCATCGCCGTGGCGGGCATGCTGGGTTACAGGGAGCTCCCCATCGGCAATATCCCCGAGGTCGAGTTCCCCACCCTGGTCATCACCGCCACCGCGGCCGACGCCTCCGCTTCCTTCATGGAAAAGACTGTCACCAATCCGCTCGAGGAAAAGCTGGCGAACATCCCGGGTATCGAGAGGATCCAGTCCACCAGCACACTGGGCCACAGCACCATCATCCTCCGTTTCCGCCTCGGCCGGGACATGAACGAGGCGGCCAACCAGGCCCAATCCGCCATCGATGAGGCGTCCTCCACCCTCACCCCAGCCCTCGACACCCCGCCCGTCCTGTCCAACTTCAACCCGGCCGACCAGCCTATCCTCCTTCTCGGCCTGCGCTCCTCCTCCCTGCCCCTCTGGGATCTCGATGATCTGGCCCAGCGGCAGTTGGGGCCTCGTCTGGGCACGGTTCCCGGTATCGCCAAGGTCTCCATTCTGGGTGGATCCGAAAAGGCGATCCGCGTCGGTTATAGCCCGGTGCTCCTTGCAGGCCACAAGTTGTCACCAACCCTGATTGAAAAACGGCTCACCGACGCCAATGCGAACCTGCCCGCGGGCCGACTCGACGGGCCCACCCGTTCGGTTCAACTTGAAAGCAAAAGCCGGCTGGAAAGCGCGCGCCAGTTCCAGTCGGTGCCTCTGCGGTCCGGACAGGAAGGCCTCCTGCTCCTTTCCGATGTTGCCACCGCCGCCGAGGGCGGCCTGGAGGAGCGTTCCGCCAGTTGGATCGGCAAGGACCCCGGAATCGTCATCGCCGTCCGCCACGCCCCCGGGGCCAACTCATTGCGGGTGGCCGGCGATGTTCGGGCCCTGCTGCCACAACTAATGGCCACGCTCCCGGGTGGCACAAGCCTGGAGATCCTCGCCGATTCCACGCTGCCGGTCGGCGAATCGATTCGCGACCTGCAGTTCACACTGGTTGTGGCGGTGGCCCTGGTCGTTCTGGTGACACTGCTGTTTCTGGGCGACCTCCGCTCCACGCTGGTCACCAGCCTCGTGGTCCCGGCCAGCCTGGCCGGCACGCTGGCGTTCATGTGGCTCGCCTCCTACAGCCTCGACAACCTGTCCCTGCTGGCCCTCACGCTCGCCGTGGGCTTCGTTGTCGATGACGCGGTGGTGGTGCTGGAAAACTCCCACCGCCTGGTCGAGGAGGGCATGAGCCCGATGGAGGCCGCCATCACCGGGGCCGGCCAGATCGGCTTCACCATCCTCTCCATGACCCTCTCCCTCGTGGCGGTCTTTCTGCCCGTGCTCCTGATGGGCGGGGTGATTGGCAGGCTCTTCCGCGAATTCGCCATCACCCTCTCGGTGGCGATCCTGCTTTCCGGTGTGATCGCCATGTTTTTCACCCCGGTGGTCTGCGCGCGGCTCATCCGCCCCGCGCGCAAGCCCGCTCATCCCTCAAAACCCCGCGGGCTCGCCACCCGCCTCTACCTGCTCACACTGCGACCGGTCACCGCCTTTCCCCTGCTATTCCTGTTGGCAGGTGGCGCCACAGTCTTCTGGACCGTGCGTGAATTCATGGCCGCGCCCAAGGGTTTCGTCCCCCCGGATGACCAGAATCGCCTGATGGTTCAAACCCGGGTCAAAGCCGGCACCTCCCACGCAAGGATGCGGCAGGCCCATGAGGCCCTTCAGGAATTGCTCGACAACCACCCCGCCGTGGAGCGTCATGCCACGCTGCTGGGCGTCAACGAGTTCAACCAGTCACCCGATCAGGGCTGCATCCTTGTGGAACTGCGGCCCGAAACCATGCGCGGTCCCATCCGGCGCGTGCGTGAAAGCCTCGCGGAGCTTTTGAATTCAGATCCGCTCATCCTGGCACGGATCGTCCAGCCCCCTTCCCTCCCGCTGGCCACCACCCTCTACCCGGCCTCGCTGCAGTTCACCTTGCGGGGGATCGATCGCGCCGAGGTCGATGCCTGCGCGGAGTCGCTGGTTCAGGCCATGCTCGCCTCGGGCAGTTTCGACAACCTTCCCGGCAACCCGGATGTGGGAGCCCAGGCGATCCGGGTGGCCGTGGATGGCCGCATGTGCGGTTTGCTCGGCATCGACCCCGGCGAGATCAACCGCACCCTCCAGGCCGCCTACGCGGCAAACCAGAATGACACCGTTTACGACAGGAGCGGCTCCCGCAAACTGGTGGTTTCAGCCGACACGCGATACCAGCGGGATCTCAACCAGTTGGGTTTCCTCCAGGTCCAGGCCCGAAATGGCGCCCTCGTCCAGCTTCGGCAGGTGGCCAGCTTCGAGTTGGTCCGTCTCCCTGCCCGACTGGACCATGTCAACCGCTTTCAATCCCGCACGCTGTCATTCGACCCCGCTCCAGGGGTCCTTTCCGAGGAGGCCATCGCCAGGGTCGGCGCCATTTCCGCGCAAATCCTCGCGGCCCATCCGTCCGTGCAGGGCGGGGTCGACGGGATCGCCTTGGAATACTCGGAGGTCTCCGGCGGCTTCCCCGCGCTGCTATTGTTCGCCCTGCTGGTGATCTATCTCATCCTGGGCATTCTCTACGAGAGCTTCGTCCACCCCGTCACAGTCATTTCAGGTCTCCCCTCGGCCTGCCTGGGCGGCCTGTTGGTCCTCCGCTACTTCGGCCTGGAACTTGATCTCTATGCCTTCCTTGGCCTCCTGCTGCTGCTCGGTATCGTCAAGAAAAACGCCATCATGGTCATCGATTTCGCTTTGGAGAAATGCAGGGCCGGCGTGGCCCCCCGCGTGGCGGTCACCGAGGCCTGCGCCGTCCGCCTGCGGCCCATCCTCATGACCACCCTCGCCGCCATCGTCGGCGCCCTCCCCATCGCCCTGGGATGGGGGGCAGGTGCCGAAAGCCGCAAACCCATGGGCCTGGTGGTGGTCGGCGGCCTGGTCCTCTCCCAATTGGTCACCCTCTACCTCACGCCGGCGGTGTTCCTCTGCCTGTCCCGTCTCGAAAAGATCAGGCAGCCGACCCCTCCCGAATCTTAAAATGGGCAAGATGTAGCGGTTTTGCCAAAGTTGCCGGGCTGGAGAGTCGATGAAGACAATGGGTCTTCGCGTAAACCCAGGTGCTCCCGCATGCTTTCGTGGTTCGGCCGCTGCATCCTGATGGCAATCCTGCTGGGTTGCCTCGGTGGCTGCACGCCGCTGCGCGATTGGGTCCGCAAGGGGTTCAAGGTCGGCCCCGACTACTGCCCGCCCCCGGTTGCATCCGAGGAAGACTGGATCGATTCCGGGGCACCCTTGCTGTCGGCCGGCCAGGTGGACGAGGGGGCCTGGTGGGCCCTGCTCAACGACCCCGTGCTCAACGACCTGACCGCCCAGGTGCGCGCCAACAACTGGACGCTGCGGGAAATGGGGGCCCGCGTTCTGGCCTCCCGCGCCCAATTCGATTACACCAAAGGCAAACTGTTTCCCCAAAACCAGTCGATCAATGGCACTTACTCCCGAAATGTTTTCGGGTTCGACCAGGGCCCCCTGCCGCCGGAGTTTTTAAGCCTCCTCGGCTATCAAAAGTGGTTCAACACCGGCCTCGCCTCGTTTGCCGTGGGATGGGAGATGGATTTCTGGGGCAAGTACCGCCGAGCCATCGAGGGCCAGGCCGCCGAGCTGGAGGCATCCGTCGCCACCCGCGACCAGGCGTTGGTCATCCTCCAGGCCGAAGTCGCCGACGCCTATGTCCAGTACCAGGTGGCCAAAAGCCAGGCAGGCTTGGCGCGGAGGCTAGCGGAATTCGAGGGTGAACTGGTCCGCCTGAGCAACATCAAGTTCAAGGAGGGGGCCACCTCCGAGGTCGATCCCCGCACCAGTGAAACCGCCTACCAGGGCACACTGGCCAAATTGCGCGGGTATGAGATGCAGTCCCGCCTCGCCATGAACCGGATCTGTGTGTTGACCGGCCGCCCCCCGCGCGACCTCGAGAAGGAACTGGGCGATTCCGGGCTTCCCGATTTGCCCGGCAAGCTGGTCGTCGGCATCCCGCAGGACCTGATCCGGCGCAGGCCCGACCTGCGCGAGGCCGAGCGCATGGTCGCCGCCCAGTCGGCCCGCATCGGCGTGGCCACCTCGGAATTGCTGCCGGCCCTGTCGGTCAACGGCAATATCGGCGTCTACTACACCACCCTGGGCAACTTCGCCCGGTCCGGGTCGCTCGAGGGCTCGATCGGCCCTGCCATCCACTGGAATGTCCTCAACTACGGTCGCCTGCTGGCCAAGGTCCATTACGAGGACGCGCGCCTGGGCGAATCCGTCGCCGCCCTCGAGAATCGGGTGCTTGAGGCCCAGCGCGAGGTGGAGGACGGCATCATCCGCTACCTGAAGACCGGCGAGATCATCGCCGATCTCTCCCGCGGCGCTGCCTCCGCCCGACGCGCCATGGAGCTCGGCGTCCTGCAGTACCGCGAGAATGCCGCCAACTACCTCTGGGTCTACAACCTCGAGCGCGCCCTGGCCCAAACCCTCGAGCAGTTGATCAATGCCCGCGGCCAACAGTTGCTTGCCTTGGTGGAAACCTACAAGGCCCTGGGCGGAGGCTGGAATATCCAGGACCCTCCCGGCGACGACATTCCCGAACCGCAACCCGATACGCCGCCCGAAAACACCCTGCCCAAACCCCGCGCGATCCGTCTCGAGGATCTGCCCCTGCCGTCGGTCCGCGAGGCAAAATGACCGGCTGGCCTCAGGCCCGTGGCGGGTTCCTTCCGTTCAATATCCGCCCGATCACCGTGTGCCGCACCACCAGGGCGTAACTGGCCAGCAGGACCGGAACCGCCACCCCCAGCACCAGCGCCGCCTTCACCAGGGCCGGCAACGGAATGTAGAAAAGCTGCCACTGCAGAAGTATGACCAGCGGCAGATGCATCAGATACATCCAGTAAGACGAATCGGCCAGATACCGAAACCAGGCGCTCTCCCCGCGAAACATCCTGTGGGCCAACCCGATCACGCCCGTCACCAGTAGCCAGGTGAACAAAGCCTGCAGGATGGTGTTGAAAAACCTGTCTCCAGCGGTGGCATACAGCAGGGGAAAAACACCAAGCGCCCCCAGGGGTAGCGCGAACTGCCAAAATCTTCCCAGCCGGCACTCGTTGTCCTGCAACCGGTGGTAGACGCTCCCGAACAGGAAGAACACCATGTAGTAAAGAAAAACATGCGGCTTGGGTATCAGCCCGCTGGACAAGTCCGCCCCCACCATGGATGTCAGCGTCCTGGGGTGGTAATCCAGGCGCATGAAAGCCTGAAGGCAACAGGTCAGGCCAAAAGCCACCGCCAGACTTGGATAGAGCCCCAGTTTTCCCACGGCCCATTCAAGGCCGGTGATCCCGCCGACCTTGGAAAGCCCGGCATAGGCAAGGCACAGCCACCACAGCCACCACAAAAACCACAGGTGGTCGAACAGGTTTTCCTGAACCAGATTGATCCCGGTACCCCCGATGGCCACCACCATCTGATCGGATGCGAGCCAGGCGAAATATTCCCGCATCCACCAAGGCAATCGGGCCACCGCCTCCGGCGGGCCGGCTGCTCCGATAGGTTCGGGCACCTTGCCCCGTGCCCGGTACAGGTGATCCAGATATTCGATCACTTCCCCCCGCCCCCGTTCCAGGGCGTCCATGTCTTCGGGCGCTTTCCCCCTGGCCATCCACAGTGTGGTGCGTGTCTCGGCAAAACCAAGTTGGGCGGCCCTCCAGGGCGTGCTGCCCGTGCCTGTTGGCAGCAGGGGATCACCCCCCTGCTCCACAAGCAGTTTCAGCAGGTCAAGCCGGCCAAGCATGGCTGCCAGGGTCAACGGGTTCTCCCCGGCACGCGTGACAGCCATCGGGTCAGCACCGCGTTCCAGCAGCAACCGCGCCATCGGTTCAGATTCACAGGTCACAGCCCAGGCCAGCGGTGTCATCCGCAAACGCTTTTCTGTCTCCTCAAGGAGCGATGCCGGCCCCTGGTCCAATAGCGCCGAAACTTTCGCCGTGTCACCAAGTCCGATCTCCCGGAAAAGCGGGGCTTGCGGATGACCGGCATTGGCGGTCACCGCCAGCAGACTCACCACCTTCACCAGCGGAATCAAAGTGGGAACGCAGATCAGAAGCGGCACCAGGATACGGGCCGCGCGGTTGGACACCATGCCGCCAACCCCTCTGCTGGCCACAAGCATGGCGGTGAAAAAACCGCTCACCAAAAAGAAAAGCTGCATCCGGAAACCGTGGATGAAAGAAATAGCCTTTTCCAGCGCCTCGTTCGGATAGGTGTCCATCACCACCCAAAGCGTGCCGGCATAAGCCGCGAAAGCATGCAGGCAAATCCCCAACAGCATGGCTACCGCCCGCAGCGCGTCCAG
>JAFMJU010000340.1 GCA_017853285.1 Gemmataceae bacterium | reverse complement strand
ATTCTTTGAGCGAATTGGAAGATTGCCTGGACCGCCTGCTTGAAGGCCCCCGCCCACCTTTGGTCATTTGGAGCAGTGGGAACATTCGGGGATTTGGCACAGGTTTTAGCACCAAATACCTGGCCTCCCGGGAATCTGATGAGTTGCTCATGGCCGCTGAAAGGTTACAGCGATGTTGCCAAATGCTTTTGAATATTCCGTGCCCCATCATCGCGACAATCTCGGGCCCTTGCCTTGACGAGGCTTTGGAACTTGCACTGTGTTGCGATTACCGAATAGTTTTTGATTCCCCCAAAACCAGAATTGGATTCCGATCGCCCGAAAGACAATGGTATCCCACCTTTGCGACCATACCCAGAGCCTGCAACCTTCTTGGCCTGGAGCGGGGATTCAAACTCATTGCCTCGGGCACACTCTTGCAGGCCAAGACAGCCCTCCGTTGGGGTTTGGCGGATACCGCTCCAAGCAACGAACAAGAATTGCGTAAAGAAATTGGTCTTTACAAGGGAAAGGCGCTTAGCCAAGGCAAAAATCCAAATCCAAAACCCCGGAATTGGGTCCGACACTTTCTTCATGCCAACTCCATGGGCCGAAAGTGGGTCGCCAAGGGTTTGAAACGCTGGATGGAACGGACTCATCCAAAATCATCACCGTGGACAGGGTATCTGGTCACAGCCCTCGGGGACTGCGCCGAAGGTGCCCCAGCCCCTCTTTCAAATGCTCAGAAGGCATGGAAATTAGCTGCCACCGACCCACTTACCACGAAAAGCCTTCACTTTTGCAATGCATTTGCCCGATGGACAGAATCCCAAAATCAGAATGTCAAAAAAAATATTCAAGCAGCCTGTTGCGATTTCCATGAAACTCCTATCCATCCGATCCTGGGAGTACTCCATGGAAAAGGCGTTCGCCTCCAATCCATGGCCCAGGATTTGCAACCCACCGATTTAGGAATACAGGGATTGGCGCAATGGGAATCGGTCGGAAGTCATCCCGCACAGGGTTTGGAGGAGAAATCAAAACCCGGGAAAATCCAATTGTTGTGGAATAAATCCTCTTCCTGTTCAGAAGAAGCTTTTTTGTGGGGCCCATTCAAAAGGGGGCCCCAACTTTTTGCCGTCCTGGAAAGCCCCCTGAACCAATGCCATCATTTAAAGGAAGTGCTTGCCGGTTTAGATATCCAAGCGACATTCAGTTACGAACCAAAAGACTCGTGGATTTCACTCCTGTTCACGATGATTGAAAGCACCTTGATGGCCCTGGCTCAATCTTTGGATGCGGGCCTTTTTGATCAGGAAGCGCGAAGAAAAGGTTGGCTTGCTGGTCCCTGCGGGTGGATGCAAGCCAGCGACATCCTATTTCTTTCCAAAATGATTATGGTTTGGGATGTTAGCAATTCCGGAATTAATTCCGCGGCCCCAGACCTGGTTTTCTCCCGACGATTTGCTACTTGGATTGCAACCTTGGGAATGGGAAGGGGTTCAAACGCAAGAAACTTTCCAAAGGAATTCTGGGGGCGTTACGACAAATCAGGAATGTTCCAGGCCTGTTCAACCGGACGAAAATGGCCAGCCATTGCAAAGGCGGAGGCTGAACCGGCCTTTAATGCCCTACCGCAAAAACAAAGGCATGTGGAGGCGGTTAACCGGGTTGAAAGGGCTCTGGTAACACAATGGCAAAAATTAACACCCAAAAACCAAGAGCAGGCTGCCTTTGTTTTTTTCCATGGACTTTTGGGGTTTCCGGCCTGGAAAGTTGTCTCCCTTCTGCCGGAAATGGGAGAGTTCTGGGGTAAAGCTTCCATCCCTGATCAGCAATGAAATTGATTTCCCTGGGAAGCCACAGGATGGTGGTTCCAACCTAAAAAATCCAGTAGGATATTTTTCTAAGGGCGATAATTTAATTTTTCCTTCCAACACAGAACAGGTAAACCAGGATGACACCCGAAGATCGGTTGGCCCAGTTACATCTTCAATTGCCAACGCCTGCCAAGCCTGTCGCCAAATACAAGATGGCGGTTACCACCGGAAAATTGCTTTTTGTATCCGGTCACGGGCCAGCCCGGGTTACCCCCAACACTCCGGTCCAAGGCAAGGTCGGGGCGGAACTGACCTTGGAGCAAGGGAAGGAATCAGCCCGGGCCGTGGCAATCAACATGCTGGCAACGCTGAAAGACCAGCTAGGATCCCTGAACAAGATCAAACGGCTGGTGAAAACCTTGGCCTTGGTCAACTGTAGCCCTGACTTTGGTGACCAACCCAAAGTGGTCAACGGATTCTCGGAATTGATGGCCGAAGTTTTCGGGGAGGATAACGGAGTTGGCGCCCGCAGCGCGATGGGCACCAACAGCCTGCCAGGCAACATGCCCGTGGAAGTCGAGTGTATTTTCGAAATCGAATAACCACTGGTATTTTTCAGGCAAGTTTCCCGGGATATCAGTTTTTGGTTCCACCCAATAAACTGAACGAATTGGTTAAAAACCGCTGGAAACTAGTTTTCTCTTGTCGTATTTAAAACGCCATTGGAGAAATTAGTTTTTTCCAAACCGGGGATTTTTTCTGATGAGTGGCATCCAACTCCCTGGTCCTATCTCAAACCCGGCGGCAGTGAAACAAGCGATTGAATCCGGCGAAGGCATCCTCCGACTCGCACCTAACTGGGTCCCCCGGTCTTTTTTGATGCCGGGTCGCCGGATCAAGCTGGCCCCACAGGATATCTATGCATACGGCGCACACCGGGGTGGAATTGATGAACGTTGGTTCGCGTCCACCACACCAGCAGCAAATGACAATCGCACAATAGACGAAGGCCTCAGCTACATTGTGGTGGGTGGAAAAAAGGCCTTCACTCTCCGAGAGGCGGTTGAGCATGAGGGAAAGGCCTTGCTTGGCGAGGCGATCTGGTCGAAATACAAGCGTTGGCCGGTTTACAGCAAATTTTTCGACAACATGGGGCCCATCCCCCACCACATGCACCAATCTGATGAACAAGCAGCCTTGGTTGGCCAGCAGGGAAAACCCGAATCCTATTATTTTCCACCCCAACTGAATTCAATTGGCAACAATTTCCCCTACACCTTTTTCGGCCTTGAGCCTGGAACCACCCAGGAGGATCTGCGCAGGTGTCTGGAAAACTGGAATGTTGGGGATAACGGAATCTTGAATTACTCGAGGGCATACCGCCTTCAACCGGGAACCGGTTGGCTGGTTCCCCCCTGCGTCTTGCATGCCCCTGGCAGCTTGGTCACCTACGAACCCCAATGGGGCTCTGATGTGTTTAGCATGTACCAATCCATGGTGGAAGGGCGTGCGGTACCATGGGGTTTTTTGGTAAAGGATATGCCCAAAGAAAAGCACCAAGACATTGATTTCATTATCAATCAGCTTGATTGGGAGGGGAATGTTGATCCATTGTTCAAGGAACACCACTTCCTTGAACCGATTCCGGTAGCGGATACAGCCTCGGAAGGGTTTATTGACAAATGGATTGTTTACGGGAAAGTTAAGGGTAAGGAGTTATTCTCCGCCAAGGAATTGACCATCCAGCCCGGCGCCCGCATGACCGTCAAGGATAACGGGGCCTATGGCTTGGTGGCCATCCAAGGGTGCGGAAAAATTGGAAACCATCCCCTACGAACCCCAGCCATGATTCACTTTGGCGAACTGACAGAGGATGAGTACTTTGTCAGCGCGGCTGCCGCGCAGCAAGGGGTGGTTTTTGAAAACCACGGCGTAGAGCCCTTGGTTACTCTTCGCTATTTCGGCCCCGATGTTAACCCCACAGCCCCGGCCTTTGGCGCAAAACCCAAACGCTAACGCTGACCACTTTCCAGATACCTCGGATTAGATTTTCATTTCCCTTTTCAAGGAACCTAAGTCATGGGCAAGAAGATCTCGATAGGCAGCTGGGCTTATGTCTTCAATCAAAAGGAAGAAATCGACTTCCACACTATTCTTCATGGGTTGAAGGATCTGAAATTGGATGGCGTTGAGCTGGGCAGCTTTGGAAAACATCCAACTCCCAAATCCCACCCAACAAAGGCTGACAGGAAGCGGCTGAAGGATGAAGTTGCCGCCCATGGATTGGGGTTTTCTGGAATCGCCCCGGACCTTTGGTCTTTCAAATTGGTTTCGGTGGAGGATCCGGCCCCTTATTTGGCCGCGTTCCTCGGCTACTGCACCTTTGCTGAAGATCTTGGAATCAAATTGATTCGGGTCGATTCCGTTGAGACCCCTGATGTTTTTGAGAAGAACAACATCGATCCGAAGGTTGGTTTTGACCGGGCTGTCAATGCCTGGAACATCGCCTGCAAAATGGCGGCCGACCACGGCTTGGAGGTCTCCTGGGAATTTGAACCCGGGTTCGCTTTCAACAAGCCGACAGAGATCGTGAACATGATTGATGCGGTGAGGGCCAAGGGCAACAAGAACTTTGGTGCCATGTACGACACCTGCCATGCCTACATGTGCGCCAAAATCGGGGCCAAGCAACCCGGAACCAAGGAAACCCTGGCGGGGGGTGAAATCGAACTCCTTCACAAATTGAAGGGCAAGATCAATCATCTCCACCTGATC
>JAFMJU010000339.1 GCA_017853285.1 Gemmataceae bacterium | reverse complement strand
CACGCCGTCCGGGCCGGCGGCGGCTGGAGCGCCGGGCACCGCCGGGCCAGATGGGATCGTTGCGCCATTGACCACCAGCGGCGCGTTGGGCGCGGGCATGGCGGGAAGCACTTTTTGCGGCGCGCCCGGCGCCGTGGTGACCACATCCTTGAACCAGACCTGGAGCCGGTGCGAGTCATGCACCACGATCTCGCGCCCGCGCAGGTACACCTTGCCCAGGGCCTCGACGCGCTCGGGCTTGTTGGTCTTGCGGGAAGGGTTGGCGCTGGCACCCAGCGCCTTGGGCAGCGTGCCCGGCGCGGACTTCGCCTCGGCGGTTTGGCCGCCGTTTTTATCGTTGGACCGCGCCGGCAGCCAGACCTTCAGCGTATCGGCGGTGAGGACCTGGTCGTTTTCCTCGTCGGTGAAGGCGGCCTGGCCGTTCAGGGTCAGCCTTTCGCTGGGGCCGTCCCGCTCGCTGACCAGGGTGTCGCGCCAGGAGGCGCGGGAGGGCTTTTTCCTGGCGTCTTTTTCCTTCATCAGAATCTGGCCGGGCCCCTGGGCCACGAGGCGTTTCAGCCCGCGGCCGGCCGATTGGCCCGGCTTGTGCTGCTCAATCTCCAGCCGGCGCGCCTTCAGGATGCTGCCATCCATCATGGCGCTCATTCCGTCCTTGCCCGAGAGGGTGGTACGGTGCAGCTTCGCCTCGAACAACAGGTCGTCCCCGTGGGCCTCCAGCCGCTCGGCGTCTGACAACAAAATCACTTCCTTGCCGGTGGCGTGGGCCGACTCGATCTCAGTGCCCCCCCCCTTGGCCGGGAAGGGGTTGGCCGCATTGGCGTTGCCAGGCTGCGCGGGGGCCGGGCCCGGGGCCGCGGCCGGCGTGGTCGGGGCCGCTGTCGCCACAGGCTTGCCGGATTCCTTGCGGCGCAGGATCAGCTCCAGCCGCTCGCACATCAGTTGATCGGTGGCGCCACGGCCCTCGTGGTGGCGGGTCACAAAAATATCAGCAGGCGTCGGTGGGCCGCCCGGCTGGGGCTCAGGCAGCGAAAAGACCGCCAGATTCCCTTCTTTTTCAGACCGGAAAAGGTACTCGAATGAACCTGGGGTCTTGATGCGGATGTAGGCCTGCTGCTCGGGCGGCGCCTTGCCGGGCGCCTCCTCCGCCTTGAGCTGGTTCTGGTTGAGGAAGCCCGAATCCTCCCGCACATGCAGGTGCATGTCGACCGATTCGACCAGCTTCACCCTTTTCACACCGGCGACGGCGTCGCCCTTGGGCTTCTTCGGCTGGCCGGGCTGGTTGGGCTGGGCGACCTCGCTGGCCAGCTCGATCTCCAGGCCCTTGCCCCGCACATCAATCGGCTTGGGTTTGCTCTGATTGTCGAGCAGGTGCACGGTGTCGGTGGTCCAGATGAGCTTGCGCGCGTCGGCATAGTGCAAGGGACCCGAGGGAATGAATACACTCAGGTCATCGTCGCGCCCCTGCGTGCGCCGGTTGTTGGTCACTTCTATGCTGCCGCTGATCTCCGCGGCGACAATCTTCCGGCTGCCGATGTCGGACAATTGGGTGACTGGACGGTCAAACTTCAGGTAAGCGACCTGACCGCGGATGGTGGAGATCTCGGTCAGGCGCGGGTTGGCCTTGTCGGAATTGAAGATGGCCACCGAAAGCGGCTTCAGGCTGACGCGGCCGTCCGGCTCGGGCTGGAACTGATCCGCCGCGAAGACCATCTTCTTGGAACTGATCTCAATCTTGATCTGCCGGCCGACCTCGGGGCAGTCGGGCCCGAAGGCCAGTTGCAGCTTGGAGGACACGCGGGAAGCCGGCCGGGCCGGCAGCGGTGGCAGATGCTCGCGGGAATGCGGCATCAAACCGGCAGGCAGTGGGGGCAACCCGTCAATGCTGCCCAGCACGAAGCTATAGCCGATGTAGAACCCGAGCACGAGGGTCCACCCGAGGCATAGCAACAGGATGCGGCGCGGAGTCCACACGGCTTGAGTCCATCCTCCGGTCCCCGGCGATCACACGACCACCGGCACAACCACCCTTGTTCAGTGTCCCGGCCAGATTCCCTGGCAACGCATCAACAGTTCCAGCAATTCCCGGGCGGCTCCCTCGCCACCCCCCTTGCGTAAAACCAAGTGGGCACCACGGCGCGCCTGGCTGGCAGCATCTGCCGGGGCCGCTCCCAAACCACAGACTTTGAACAAAGGCAGGTCGGGCTCATCATCACCCAGCACCGCCACTTCCCCGGCCCGCACTCCCGCACCCTTCAGCAGCCCATCCCAGGCCGCGCCTTTGTCCTTGGCACCCTGGATCACCCAGGCGGCACCCAGTTCCCTGCCGCGGCGCTCCACCAGATCACTGGATCGGCCCGTGAGCACCGCCAGCGAGCGGCCGGCGTTGGTCCATTCCTTCAGAGCCCAACCATCCCGAACATGGAAGCGTTTCTGCTCGTGTTCCCCTGAGCCGTAGACGATGCCCCCGGCGGTGAGACTGCCGTCCACATCCACCACCAACAGGCGGATCGGTCTGCAGCGTTCCGCCAGACTGAGCATGTTTCCCCCGCTTCGCTGACCAGAATCGCACCATCCCCAAGGCGGCGCACCATACCCATCCGCCCAATGGAAACAAGCGGAACTGACCGTTTTCTGCCTGTCCCCAAATCACCCGCAAACCGCCCAGCTTCACAATTTGTTTCAGGCCGCCCTACGGGAAGGCTGGTTTTCCACCACGGCTTCCCCCTGTTGCACCAGCTCCAGGCCGGCCACGCCCAGCAGGTCGGTGATGTCGAGGATGCCGACCGGACGCCCCTCGCCATCCACCACCGGCAGTTCACTGAGTTTCCGCCGTCGCATCAGTTCCATGGCCTCGTGGGACCGGCTACCCAGCGCCACCGTGGCCGGTTCGCGGGTCATCACTGCCCGGATGGGCAGATCCAGATCGGCCTCGCGCCTCTGCTCGATGAGACGGGCCAGATCGCTGTCCGTGAAAATGCCCCGCAGCGCGCCCTGGTCATCCACCAGCATCACGGCCCCCGTTCGGCGGCCGACCTGACGCGCCTGGGCATAGACCTGGCGCACTGTCTCATCCGCATGGGCCACCCGCATGTCGCGTCCCTGGCGCATCACCATGTCCACGCGGGACAGCTTGCGCCCCAGGCTGCCGGCCGGATGGAAGCGGGCGAACTGGTCGGAAGTCAGGTTCTTCGCGCGGCTCAGGCTGAAGGCGATCGCATCCCCCAAGGCCAGCATGGTGGTGGTGCTGGCGCTGGGCGCCAAACCCAACGGGCAAACCTCGTCGAGGGGTCCATACACCAGGGCGACATCGGTCTTCAGGGCCAGGGTGCTTCTGGGATTGCCGGTGATGCCAATCAGATGCTTGGCCATTTCCCGCAAGGGAGGCAACAGGCGCAACAGCTCCTCGCTTTCACCAGAGTGGGATAGCAGCAGCAGCGCATCCTCGGGATGGACCATGCCCAAGTCGCCGTGGACGGCGCGGGTGGCATCCAGCACGTAGCTGCGAGTGCCGGTCGAATTCAGGGTGCCGACCAGTTTCTGGCCGATATCAGCGCTTTTGCCCACGCCGGTCACACCCAAACGGCCCCCGGCAGCCAAACGAACCGGGTCCGCCAACAGGGCCAAGGCCTGGGTGAAACGGCCATCCAGTTGCCCGGCGGCTGTTTCCAGTGCCCGGGCCTCCGCCCGCAACACCTCGCGCGCATAGGCGCACGGATCCTGCGGATCGGTTGTAAAGCCATTGTTTTCAGCAACTTCCGACATATGCAACCTGCCAGCCACCCGGGGTGGTCAGAACCATCCCATGCGCATACCCGAGGGAAGCAAACGGAGGCAAGACCGCTCCCCGGGCTTGCGGGCCGGGGCCGGCGGGTGTCTGCTTGGGGAAAACACCTCGCGATTACGGAGTGACTGATGAGAATCCCCGCGATCCGGTTATGGACCAGCCTGTTGATTGGTTGGCAGGTCACCAACCCCCTGAAGGCACAAACCGAAAGCCTGGCCGAAACCGGAAAGGTATTCAGCCACACCTACCCCGGTTCGGATCGCGCGGGGGAGTTGAAATTCCCGGTGGAGCACCGCCTGTGGTTGCCACCGGGGGTGAAACGGCTGCGCGGCATCATCGTGCACCAGCATGGGTGCGGTGCCGGGGCCTGCAAGGGCGGGCAGACCGCCGCGGATGACCTGCACTGGCAAGCGCTGGCACGGAAATGGGACTGCGCCCTGCTGGGCCCGGCATACACCCAGGAAGACAAGGAAAACTGCCGGCTATGGTGCGACCCGCGCAACGGTTCGGGCGCGGTGTTCCTGAAAGCTCTTGACGCCTTGGCGGAGAAAACCGGCCACCCCGAATTGAAAACGGTGCCCTGGTGCCTGTGGGGCCATTCCGGGGGCGGGTTTTGGGCCAGCCTCATGCAGGCCAGCCACCCCGACCGGATCGTGGCCATCTGGTTCCGATCTGGCACGGCCTACCAAACCTGGACCAAGGGCGAGATTCCAGCGCCGACATTGAACCAAGGATTTTTCGGAGTTCCTATTGCACTCAATCCGGGGCAGAAGGAAAGGGATGACAAACGATTCTCGGG
>JAFMJU010000338.1 GCA_017853285.1 Gemmataceae bacterium | reverse complement strand
CGGGCCCGGAATACTTTTGCCTTTTTTGGATGACCCTCAACCGAAAAATCCCTCCCAGGCAATAAACAGACCGTACTTATCCCCATTTGCCAGCGACAAGCTGATCCACACCCCATGGCATAAAAGGCGAGAGGCGGGCCGGTTATCCCGGCCCGCCTCTCGCCTTTTGCAATATCCCAGGTCCAGACCCTACATGTCCCGCCGGGAGAACTGGGTCACCCCGATGATGGCGCTGAGCAGGGAGGCCCCCAATGCCCAGCCAACCACCTTCTTCAGGATTTCCATGTGGAACTGGCCCCGCAACACGAAGGGCAGTTGCTCCAGGGTCCATTCCGGCGAATGGGCGCCATCGGGCAGGCTGCTCAACAGCATTCCCCCGCCGTACAGGATCACCCAAAGCACGGCGATGCTGACAAACGAGTTGGGCACCAGGGCGCTCACCATCACCCCAATCGACACCACCACTGCCAGCATGGCTCCGGAAATACCAAGTGCCGCCAAACCACCGGAAATATGGAGATCCTCATGCAGAAACATCTTGGCGGCCGCCAGCCCGACCAGCCCCAGCATGAAATGGGTGCCCAAAATGGCCAGAAGCCGCCCGTGCCATTTGCCCATGTAGTACTGGAACCGGCTGATTCCCCGGCTCAACACGCTGTCAGCCAGGCTGCCACGTTCACCCGAGATGCTGCTGGCGGAGAGCACAGCCACCAGGGCCACGCTCACCAGCACGGTCCACTGCGTCAGGTCGGCCAGAAAGTGGGAGGCATGCTGCACCACCCCTGTAACCTTGTACACGCCCACCCGGTACAGCAAAAAGCCGGTGGCCGCCGCCACCATCACCAGCACCCACAGCCGGTAGACCCAACTGTAGAACACTTGGCCGATGTCGGTTTCCAAAACGGCCCAGTAGGGCAGCAGTGGGTTGTAGGCCACCTCCGCGACCGGCGGCAACGGCTCCGGCTGGGGCTGTGCCCCGCCGCGGTTAGGCAGCTTGACGATAGATGCGGGTGAAGCCACGCTGCTCCTCCTTCTCTACCAGGTCCAGGTACGCCTCTTCGGTCTGCTGGCCGACACTGCGCATCCCCACCAGACCAACCCGGGCCTCGTCCACCGCCGAAAGCACCATCGCCATCGCGGGGGCCGCCGCCACATCGTCCTGTAACTGCACGGTCATCCTGCGGTGCTGCAGCGAGGCGTGCTTCACCTCGCCCAATCCCTTGACCCCCTGCAGGGCCCGGGCCACCGCCTTCTGCTCGCCTTCCAGATCCATTTCGTAGTGGTTGCGCCGCATCCGGCCCTTCAGGTCCTGGAGCGGTCCCGAATAGATCAGGTGCCCGTTGCTCAGCACCGCGGCGTGGTTGCACACCTCGTCGATGTCGCCCAGGTTGTGGCTCGAGACGATCAGCGTCATTTCCTTGCTCAGGTTCTTGATCAGGTCGAGCATGCTCCGGCGCGCCTCTGGGTCCAGGCCGTGGGTCGGCTCGTCCCAGATCAGCAGTTCGGGATCATTGATCAGGCTGGTGGCCACGGCCAACCGCGCAGTCATGCCGCTTGAAAAAGTGGAAATGGGGCTGGCGCTGGCTCCCAGCAAATCAACAGCGCGAATCAGGGAGGCCAGCCGTGGCTTGCGGACATCGCGGGGCAACCCAAACAGCTTGGCCATGTAATCCAGGTAGGTGATCGGGGTCATGCCCCGCGGGAACCTAGGATTGGTCGGTATGAAGCCGATCCGCCGGCGCAGGTCTGCCGTGTTGGGCCCCATGGTGCGGCCGAACACCTTCACCGATCCCGCGGTGGGATGATGCAATCCAATGATGAGGCGCAAGAGCGTGGTCTTGCCCGCACCATTGCTGCCCAACAAACCCAGAACGCAGCCGCGTTCCAGCTTGAGGGTCACATCATTCAGGGCGATCTGGCGGTTTTGGTAAATCTTTGTGAGTTGCTTAGTCTCAACCACCAAATCCTCCGCAGCGGTTTCCGCCACGGTGCGCCTCCCAAGTTCCACCAACGCGTCCACGAATATGGACGGCCACCTCCTCATCTTCGTCCGGTTCGCCCCTCCTCCATCAGTATCCTTGTGGGTAGTAAGGTCGATTCACCCGGAATGGGTCGATTGACCGGCCCGGTTTCCCTTGTTTACCCTCTTTGCCATGGAACCCGCTCCAACTCGAACGCCCACCGTCACCAACCGTTTCTGGATGGTTGCCTGGTGGTTGATGGCCGGCTTATTTCCCGCTGTTTTTGCCATTTGGCGCCTGGGTTTGCATCAAACCGGCTGGTTGGTGCCCGCCGTTCACGATGGCGACGGCCTGATGATGTTGCAGTGGATCGACTCCATGGCCCAAGGCCACGGATTCATCATCGATCCCCGCCTGGGCTATCCCGGCACCCAAGATCTCAGCGCCTTCCCTAGGGCCGACTGGCTCCATTTGGGGGCCTTGTGGGCCTTGGCGAAAGCAGGATGCTCACCCGCACTTGCTTACAATATATATCTTGTAGCCGGCTTCAGCTTTTGTTCCTGGAGCGCTGCCCTGTTTTGGTATCTGGCCGGCAGCCCGCTGCCCCGCTCCGTGGCCCTGGGCATCTTGTTCGCACTGCTGCCCGGGCACTTTCAACAAATCCACCACCTGTTTCTGGCTGGTTACTTCCTCATTCCCTGGCAGGTGGCCCCGGGTTTCCGGCTGGCCAGGGGCGAGGGGCTGGGACGGTGGATCCCCACTTGGGATGAGTGTCTTTTTGCCCTGCTTGGCGGCCTCGCAGGGCTCTATTACGCCTGGTTCGCGGCCGTGGTGGTGGTGGTCTCTGGTTTGCGGGCGGGCTGGATCGCGCGGTCGGCGAAACCATTCAGCCAGGTGGCCATTCTCAGCCTGCTGGCGGGCCTTGCGGCCGGTTCCGGCTCCCTTCCCTCGGTGTTTGCCAAAGGTGATTCGGCCCGGAATCCGGCCGTCGGTGCTCGCATGGCGCTGGAGGCTGAAACCTACTCGCTTCAACCTTTGGCCTTGGCCCTCCCACCTCAGGGTCATCTCAGCGGGCTTGGCCTGTTTCGGGCCGAATACATGGGCCCGCACCGGCCCTTGCACGAGGCCGAGGCGGGCTACCTGGGAATTGCCGCGGTGGGCGGTCTGTTGATGGCTTTGCTGGCCTTGGTTCTGGCACCAAGGCAACATCCGTGGGAAGCCTTGGGCCTGTTGGCTTTGGTCGCTTTCACCTATGCCATCACAGGCGGCATGGGCGCGTTGGTGGCATGGCTGGTGCCTGGAATCCGTGTGCTGGGGCGCATGAGTTTTCTCCTCGCCTTTGTGGGGTTGAGCGTCTGGGCGTTCTGGCCAAAAACCACCTTGCAGGGGTGGAGAGGCTGCCTCGCCCTGGCGGCGCTCCTTCTGGTGGGCACACTGGACCAGATCACCAAACCAGATTCCGCCAGCCCCGCCAAACGCATGGAGGAATGGGCGGCCCTCACCGAATTGGGCAAAACCCTGCAAACCGCCTACCCCCAAGGTGGCAGACATTTCCAGTTGCCCTGGCAGGGTTACCCGGAGGGGGCCTCCCCCGGAACGATGGACGGCTACGCGCATTTGGCGGGGGTGATCCACGCCCCCAATCAAACCTTCAGTGCCGGTGGCCTGATGAATACCCGGGCCGATGCGTGGCAGCGGTGGGCGGCTTCCCTGCCAGTTCCCTCCCTGCTTGCCACCTTGCGACAAAACGGCTTCGACGGCTTGTGGCTCGATACACGGGGCTATTCCCCAGAGGCCCTGACCACCCTGCGGCAAGAACTGGCCAGGCACCTTCCCTCCCCGGTGGGCCCCCTGGCCAACAGACTTTGGTACGACCTTCGGCCAGCCCAGAATTTACCCCCACCAACCCCAGCCTCCCCCTTGCTAATCCTGCGGCAAGGCCTGCTGCTGGATCCCCTCGCCCAACCCGCGCGGTTGTCCTTCCGAATGCGGGGCAGCGGGGAGGTTCGAATTCACAACCCCGGCCCCGCGGGCACCTACGAGATCATGCTCAAGGCCGAGGAAGGGGCCACCCTTCCCGGCGGGCTAACCCTCGCCGGCCCATTAGAGGAAACAGTGCCCTTCGGGCCTGACCACAAGCTGGAAAAAACAATCCGGGTGAACCTTGCTTCCGAATCCTCCACCGATCTGACCTTCCGAACCACCCGTCGCTGGTTGCGCCCGGCGCCGATGCCCCTGCACGACGCCGCGATTTGGCTGGAAATCAAACCGGTTCAGTGATGTTTCCGGCTTTGCCGAAGGCCACCTGCAGAACTTGCCCGAAAGCGGTTCGGCGGCTAATATTGGGGGATCTGGCGACGTAGCTCAGGGGTTAGAGCAGGGTCTTCATAAGGCCAAGGTCGGTGGTTCAAATCCACCCGTCGCTAATAAAAGCTATCAGCAAGCATAAGCTCAAAGCCTTGGCTACCGCCAAGGCTTTTTTCTTGGCCGCTTCACTTCTGTTTGCCATCCGGTAACCTCGGGTTTCGAAAATTCCCTTCCTCTGGCGGACGGTTCCAATGGCCCCACTCCTTCGCTTATCCTTGGCAGCCCTGGCCGGGCTCTCCCTGTCCCAGGCCTCCCCCGC
>JAFMJU010000337.1 GCA_017853285.1 Gemmataceae bacterium | reverse complement strand
CAGCCGCAGCGAGTCCCCCTGCAGCAGGTCCAGCATGTCGTCATCGGAGATGATCCGCACGGCCACGGCCGGCGTGGCGCTGCGGTGCGGTTGCCCCGGCCCGGTACCATCCGACGTGGTCACCACATCGAGGTCCTCGGCCTCCACCCGCAAATCCACGATGGTGCGGCCGTATTCCAAAGCCTCGCCCGCTGGCCGCCCTTCGAGGGCCAACGCGAGCTGGAAATCATTGCCGGTTCCCGGCGCGGGAACGCCACCATCAGCCTCCACGGCGAACTGGTGGATCATCTGACCGGCGGGCGAGGCCCGCACCTGCCGGACAAACCCGGGCAGCAGTCGTGCTTTCTCCACCGGCGTGCCTTCCAGCGCAGCACTGAGGAACCCAGGAACCGCCAGCACCGAGGGGCCACCCTGCAGCGAACTGGCCAACAGCGCCGCCAACCGGCGCGGAGCGCGCTGGCCCGGTGATGCGTACATCAGCGCACCCACCTGGCCCAGGGGGAAAAGCCTGGCGTAACCGGACCCGGTCGCCATGCCCAGCGCCCCGGCCACCGAAACCGCCACACCCTCTTCGCGGGCCACACGGTAGCTATGCACCTGGTACACCCGCCCCAGGCCCTGCTTGTCCCCGGCGGCACCCACCCACGGGATTCGTCCCCCGGCGGTGCTGACATAGCCGCGGTCGGTTTCCCGCAAGTCGTCGCTCGGCCGCATTTCCAGTGTGGGCGGTTCATCGGGCATGGGGGTGAGCTTCAATTTCCGCTCGCCCACAATGCCATCTGAATCTTCCAGAATGACCCGGAAGCCAGACTGCACCAAAGTCTTCCCGGTTTCCAGCGTCAGTTCCCGTTCACCGTTGGTGGCAAGCCGGGTGCTGCCGGCGGGGGTATTGCCACCCGCGCCATAATCCAGCCGGGCGCCGCCCCAGCGACGGTCCCCCGGCAACTGGCCGCGCATGCGCAAGGCAGTGCCGGCCGGAAACACCAGTTCCGTCTCCTCCGACCGGCTGCCCAGCCGGTCTCCCAAATCCACCAGTTCGGTTTGCGCGGCCAGATCGGCCAGGGCCTTTTCCCGCGCGGCGCCCTCCAGCACCGGATCGATCATGGTCTTCAGGTAGCCCGGTCGCGCCTCCTGCACCATCAGCGTCGAAAGCGAGGTGGGAGAAATCGCCAACAGCACCCGTTTGGGCCCGTGGTGATCAGCCGCCACCACCCGCAGGTCGAGATCCCCCGCCACCGTCTGGATGCGGTGGCTGAAAGATCGCGCGTTTTTGCCATCAGCCTGTAGCGTGTGCGACACAGGCTTGGCCGCCCCCACCAGCCCCTCCACCGATCCCTGATTCTCGGCGATCTCCAGCGTGACTTTTTCCGGTGCGGCCAGCACGCGTACCCGACGGCTTAAAGCATGGGCCGCGCTTTTTTCCTCCAGGGTTTCGGCCACCTTCTTGATCCGCCTCGCAATCTCGGTATCCCCTTGCCGAGCGTCACTGGCCAGGGCGGAGTCCGACAGGGCCAACAGGTCATCGAGCAGCAGGGGCGCATCCCCCAGCGGATCCACCCAGGGCGCGCGGGCGGGCAGATCGATGGTCCCTGGAGCGGCCGGGTCCCCGGTCAGGCGAAGGGCGTCCGGCCAAGTGATCGGCCGCCAGCCGTTTTCACGGGTGCCCCCCAATCGCAAGAGGGCCCCTCGTTCAGCTTTTCCCGGTAAACCAGCGGAGACAAGCCATTCTTCAATATGGTGCAAGTCCCGGACGGAGAAAGGTTCCGCAGTCACAAACCGGTAGCTGCGAATCTGCACGGTGTGCGGGGCCGCCTTGCCCACCCGGCGGGTTCCCTCCGCGGGAAATCCGGTGATGCGGGCGAAGGCGGAACGGGGCCACGCCACATCGGCCCCCGCCACGGTGCGTTCCCACCAAAATCCCAGGGTGTCAAAGGTTTCACCCGCCAGCGACAGGGCGTTGGATTGGGTGGGTCGGCCGTATTTCCGTTCCACCGAGGTCCAGGCGACCAACGCAGGGTACAGCGCGGCCAAGGCAACGCCCGCCCACACCAACTTCCCCCGAAGCCGGCCCCAGGTGAGCAGGCTGGAGGGATCCAGCCTGGCTGCCGCCTCATCCGCCTGCCGGCCCGCGGCCCGCACCAGATCCTCCGAATATCCCGAGGACCGCACTTTGGCGGGGTCGGCCAGTTCCAGCGTGGTGATCAGGGTTTCGCCAAACACGCCGGGGCGCTGCTTTTCCAGCACCAGGGCCAGGTCGGCATCCGGCTTCGGTCGGAAAGCCAGGGCCAGTCTGGGAACAATGAGCCAAGCCGCCAGCGCCAGCACCACCCATTTCTGCCAGGTGCGCACAAACGGCGGGGCATCCAGCGCCAGATCCAGGCCGAGGAACCGGAACAGGCCGTGATCGAACATCGCGCTGATGGCCACCCAGCCCACCAGCAGGGCAAGGGCCAGCGCCAGGCATTCCAGAAGCAGGTACCGCCGCAGTTGCGCCCGGATCCGCTCCAGGAGCCCCCGGATGCCGCCTTGCGCCTGATTTGGTGGCATCGGTTGTGCCATGTTCAACATTCTCCAATCAGGCCAACCGGAACGCCTTGCGCAGCGACCACTCCAGCCCCAACAGCGCGGCGATGGCCACCAGCAGATACGGGATGGTCAAAGGCTGGCTGGAAAACCAGGTGCCCCGCGACAAAGTCCAGCCCCGATCCCAGATATCCGTGATGCGCGTCTTGCCCGGCAGGGTCTTTTCCTCTTCCTGCCTGGCGCTGGCGAAGCAGAGCGGCACCTTGTCGGCCTGGGCCAGTTCAAAGACCAGCCTGGGCTCGGAATCCTGCGCGGCAGGGGCGGGCTGGCCCACAGCCGGCGCAGTGCCCGATACCCGCACCACCGACAAGGCCACCGCCTCACGGTCGGCATCCGGTATCCGGCCCTGCAGCGTGGAAACCGGGCTGGCCAGCTTCCGCCAGGCGGCGCGGTCGGGGGAGACATCCCGTTGCTCAGGGTCGGGCGGGGTTTCCACCACCAAATAAACCCCCATCGATTTGTCCCGCGTGGAGGGCACCTCGACAATCGCCTCGTAGGCGCCCGGCTGGGTGATTTTCATCACGCAGCGGAACAGCCCCTTGCGGCCCGGGATCGGTTCCAGGTTGGTGACCCCAGGAAAGGCGCCCGCTGGCACGCCGGCAGGCGGTGTCAGCACCAGCCGGGGACCTTCCCGGGCATTGGCCGGGGCCGCAAGCGGTTGGCCCGATCGGTCCTCAATCTTGACCTCCAGCTCGACGGGGCGGTCCGAACGGTAGGGATTGCGGGGGTAGGGGATCACTCGGGTCTTGCCGCCGCTGGCGGCCCAGCGGGTGAGCTTGGTCCAGAACCGCTCGTGGAAGGCTTCCCGTTTCATGCGCAAACGCCAGGTCTCGTCCGACCCCAGCCAGACCACCCGCCGGCCCGAGGCGGGCGCGGTCACCACCAGCCAAGGATGCTTCTCACCGGTACGAAGCGCGGCGCGTGGGTCGCCGAAGCGGGCCACCACCATCGCGCCCTTCTTCTCCTCGCTGACGGGGTAGTAGTTGAAAAAGCCGTTCGGATCGCTGGCCGCGAAGAAATCGGCCCAGTCCTCCTCCACCGACCGCTCCGGCTGGTCGGTTAGGCGCAGGAAATCCAGCTCGGGGCTGGCGGCATCGAATGCCAAGGGCCAGGGCTTGTCCGGCGGCCGTTCCCCGGCGTCGAGCCGGCTGTCGCGCGGTCGCACCGGCAGCAGGTCCAGCACCGGCGCGAACCGGTCCTGCTCCGCGCCGGGTCTGGCCAACTGCAGCATGTTCACGGGCCCGGCCACATTGATCATGCCACCGCCGTTGTCCACCCAGGTCCGCAGGTTCCGGCACTGGACCGGATCGATCTGGCTCCAATCGGGATCGAACAGGATCACCAGGTCAAACGAGGCCAAATCGGTCGGGTCGTCCTTGTCTTCGCCGGCTCCGGGAGTGAACCGGGCAGGAAAGGCTTCCAGCATCCGGTCCGCCGGCACATCCTGGACGATGTTGGGGCGCTTGGTGGTGGCTCCCGGTGGCAATTGCAGCCATATGGAAACCCGGGCCCGCTTCTTCTCCATCTCGCGCACCATCAGCGTGCGCACGAACTGGTACTCGCGCCCCGCCGCGCCCGCCACCATCAGCACCCGCAGGGGCCGACGGGAAACCGCCAGACGGGCGGGCCCCCGGCTGATCAGGGCGTCCCCAGCCTCGTTGGCAGGCCGTTTCAACCGGCCGCTGATCCGCAATTCCGAATCGCCGGTCTCCGCGATTTCCCAGCGCTTGTTCCCCAGTTCCTTGTCGCGGCCCACCAGGGCCGCCAATGCGTTGGCATCGACCACAAAGCTGGCTTCCAGACGGGGAGGGGAGCTGGCATCGAACCGGGGCATGTCACCGCTCAGGGGCAGGGTGATCCGCTTGCCCAGCGCGATGCGCTTGCGGTTTTCCGTGTCGGTTTCCTGGCGGGGCACACCTTTCTCGATCGGCGGCAGCGGCTCCACGATCTCGATGTCCAGTTCCTCTTCCTTGCCATCGGGCAACCGGCGGATTCTTGACAGGGCCAGCTCGGCTTCACCC
>JAFMJU010000336.1 GCA_017853285.1 Gemmataceae bacterium | reverse complement strand
TCGTCGGTCGAGATCACGTAGTCGTCCGGCTCGTCCTGCTGCAGCATGAGCCACAAGAAGGAGCAGGTGCTGCGGCACTACGTGGCCAACATTTGCGCCGCTGTTTCGCCCAAGCTGGTGGAGGCCCGGAAGAAACTGGCGGATGACAAGGCAGCCCGGGCCAAGGTGGACAGCGAGATACCGGCCACCTTCATCTTCACCGACCTGCCCAAGCCACGCGACAGCTTCGTGATGATGCGGGGCGCCTATGACAAACCTGGTGACAAGGTGCAGCCGGATACTCCCAAAGCACTGCCCCCCCTGCAGGTGAAGGACCGCCGCGCCAACCGGCTGGACCTGGCCAAGTGGCTGTTGTCCAACGAGCAACCGCTGACCGCCCGGGTGACCGTGAACCGGTTCTGGCAGCAGATTTTCGGTATCGGTCTGGTGAAGAGCAGTGGGGACTTCGGGGTGCAGGGCGAGGTGCCCAGCCACCCGGAACTGTTTGACCATTTGGCCTACCGGTTCCGCTCGGGTGGATGGAACACCCGGGAACTGATCCGGGAGATGGTGCACTCGAAGGCGTTCCGGCAGGACTCGGCCGCCCCGGCGGAGCTGTGGAGCAAGGATCCGGAAAACCGGCTGCTGGCACGGGGACCCCGTTTCCGTCTGGACGCGGAGCAGTTGCGTGACAACGCCCTTTATCTGGGTGGGTTGCTGAATGAAAAGAAGGGCGGGCGCGGCACCCTGCCTTACCAGCCGCCGAACATTTGGGAACCAGTTGGATTCACGGGCAGCAATACCCGAAATTACACTCAGGACAAGGGGGATAAACTTTACACACGAAGCCTGTATGTGTTTTTGAAACGAACGGCTCCGGCCCCTTTCATGAGCAACTTCGACGCCCCCAACCGCGAAACCGCCTGCACCCGGCGCGAGCGCAGCAACACGCCGCTGCAGGCGCTGCAACTGATGAACGATGTGCAGCATGTGGAGGCCGCCCGCGGGTTCGCGGCGAACCTGATCAACGCCGAGAAGACCGATGAAGGCCGCATCCGCCTGGCCTACCGTCAGGCGCTGTCCAGGCAGCCCTCCGCGGAGGAAGCCAGGATCGTGGCGATCCTTCTGGAGAAGGAACTGGCCAAATACCGCAAGGACACGGCCGCCGCGGGCAAGCTGGCGCGGGTGGGTGAATCGCCGGTTCCCTCCGGAATTCCCGAGCCGGAACTGGCCGCCTGGACCATGGTGTGCAACCTGGTCATGAACCTGGACGAATTGATCAACCGCAACTGATTTGCAGCACAAGAAAACCCGGCACGGGCCGGCACGGAGTGACGCCATGAACCATCTGCCCCGACTGATTCCGACCGAGGAAACCCGCCGGCAGTTCTTTGCCGGCACCGGACTGCGCATGGGGGCATTGGCCCTGGGGCTCCTGGGTGGCCAAGGAGCACGGCGGGGCTTGGCGGCACCGGCCCAGCCCAAGGTGCACCCGGCACTGCCGGGCTTCCCGCACCACAAGCCGAAGGCCAGGGCCCTGATCTATCTGCACATGAACGGCGCGCCGTCGCAGATCGACACCTGGGACTACAAGCCGAAGCTGAACGAGTATTTCGACAAGGACCTGCCCGCCAGCGTTCAGGGCGGGCAACGCCTGAGCACCATGACCAGTGGGCAGAAGCGTTTCCCCGTGGCGCCCAGCAAGTTCAAGTTCAAGCAGTCGGGCAAGTGCGGCACCTGGGCGAATGTGGACATCATGCCCCACACCGCCGGGATCGTGGACCACATGTGCCTGATCCGTTCGGTGCACACCTCGGCCATCAACCATGACCCGGCCTGCACCTTTGTGATGACGGGCAGCGAGGTGCCGGGGAAGGCCAGCATCGGCAGTTGGTTGTCGTACGGGCTGGGCAGCGACAACGACAACCTGCCCGGGTTCGTGGTGTTCACGCCGCGGTTCCCCGAGGGTAGCAACGGGCAAGCCCTGTTCACCCGCATGTGGTCGAGCGGCTTCTTGCCGACGCAATACAACGGTGTGGCCTTGCGCGGCACCGGCGACCCGGTGCTGTATCTTCGCAACCCAGAGGGCGTGGCTCCGGAAGACCGCCGAGCGATGCTGGACGCGCTGGGCCAGTTGAACCAGCGCACCTTCGACCACTACCACGACCCGGAGACCCAGGGGCGCATCAGCCAATACGAGATGGCCTTCCGCATGCAAAGCAGCGTGCCCGACCTGACGGACCTGTCCAACGAGCCGAAAAACATCCTGGAGATGTATGGTCCCAAGGTGACACAACCGGGCAGCTTCGCCAACAGCGCCATCCTGGCCCGGCGGCTGGTGGAACGCGGCGTGCGCGTGGTGCAGTTGCTGCACCGGGGCTGGGACCAGCATGGCAACCTGCCCAACGAATTGGGCAACCAGTGTAAGGACACGGACCAGCCCACCGCGGCGCTGGTGAAAGACCTGGCCCAGCGCGGGCTGCTGGATGAAACCCTGGTGGTGTGGGGCGGCGAGTTCGGCCGTACCGTTTACTCGCAGGGCACGCTGACCCGTGACACCTACGGTCGGGACCACCATCCGCGCAACTTCTGCATGTGGATGGCGGGTGGCGGCATCAAGCCGGGCATCGTGCATGGCGAGACGGATGACTTCAGCTACAACATCACCAAGGACCCGGTGCACATCAACGATGTGAACGCCACCATCCTGCACTGCATGGGCATTGACCATGAGCGTTTCACCTTCAAGTTCCAGGGGCTGGACCAACGGTTGACGGGGGTGGAGACTCAACGGGTTGTGAAGGAAATCCTGACCTGACCGCAAGTCCCGACCGGAGACAAAACCGTGCTGCTGGCGACGCTTGCCCTTCTTTTTTCCCAGGCGCCGGCACCAACCGGCGCGGTTAGTCTGGGAAGGCATCATTTCACCCTGCCCGCCGGCCTGAAGATCACGCAGGTGGCGGGCTCACCCTTGGTTGACCGCCCTGTCAGCGCGGTGTTTGACGCGCGGGGCCGCCTGTTCGTGACCGAATCCTCGGGATCCAACGAACCGGCGGCAGTCCAAGCGGAGAAGAAACCGCACCGCGTGCTGCGACTGGTGGATGACAACGGCGACGGCGTCTTCGACCGGCGCACGGTATTCGCCGACAACCTGATGCTGCCGCAGGGCATCTGCGTGGTGGGCGACGAAGTATGGGTGGGCACGCCGCCGAAGATCTGGCGGTTGATCGACGCCGATGATGATGGCGTCGCCGAGAAGCGGATCCTCTGGCACGATGGCGGCACCCTGACCGGGTGCATGAATGACCTGCACGGCCCGGCAGTGGGTCTGGACGGCTTCATCTACTGGACCAAAGGCGCATTCGCCGAGCAGAAGCACACCCTGGCCGGCGGCGAGACCCTGGTGACGAAGGGATCCCATATCTTCTGCGCCCGGCAGGACGGTTCCGGCCGCCAGGCGGTGTTGAATGGTGGCATGGACAATCCGGTGGGCCTGGCCTTCTCACCCTTGGGGGATGTGTTCCTCACCTGCACCTTCGTCCATCGCCCGGGAGGTGGAACCGGCCTGAGGGATGGCGTACTCCACGCGGTGGAAGGGGGACTGTGGGGCAAGGATCACGACCCGATCCATACGCCCCACCATTTGTGGACCAGCCCGGACCTGATGCCTGTTCTGGCCGACCTGGGTCCCGCGGCCCCCTGCGGCCTGACCCGCGCCCGGTCGGAACGATTGGGCCTGAAAGACCAGCTTCTTTCCTGCCAGTTCAACCTGCGACGGGTGCAGTCGCACGCGCTGCGTCCAAGCGGAAGCGCGCTCGAGGCCGGCAGCAAAGACTTTTTGGTCTCTGATCACCCGGATTTCCATCCCACCGATGTGCTTGAGGATGCGGATGGTTCCATGTTGGTGGTGGACACGGGTGGGTGGTACAAGCTGTGCTGTCCCTCCTCGCAGATGGTGAAGGATCAGTCCCTGGGAGCCATCTATCGCGTCACCCGGGCCGATGGGCCGGCAGCCGACAAAACCATTGAGGATCCCCGCGGACTGAACCTTGCCCATTTGGCTTCGGTCTCGTTGCTGGCGGACCATCGCCCGGTGGTTCGTGATCGCGCTTTGGACGCGCTGGTGCAACGGGGTTCGCTGACGGAACTGGCTGCCTACTGCACGGATGCCGGCAATCCTGTTCCCGCTCGCATCATGGCCCTGTGGGGTCTCTGCCGCATCGGCACCGTGGAGGCACTGGCCCGGGTTGCCACTCTTCTGAATGATCGCGACGAATCGATCCGGCTGGTGGCTGCCCGCATATTGGCGCGGCAGCGTTGCGGTGAAGGGCGTGAAGCCCTGAGCCGCCTGGCGGGGACCGATCCATCAGCCACGGTTCGCCGTGCAGCCGTGGAGGCATTGGTGGCGCTGGATCCCGGCCCCGCCCTGCCAACCCTGCTTTCGTTGGCCGAAAAGATGGACAACCCCGGGGACCGGGCCTGGCAGCATGCGATCACCCGGGCCCTTTATCTGGCGCTGAAATCGCTGCCGGAAGGGGACAAGGGAATCACAAACACTTTGGCTGCCGCCGGTGGATCCGGCCCCCACCGCCGACTTCTGCTCACAGCCCTGGATCAATCCCGGCG
>JAFMJU010000335.1 GCA_017853285.1 Gemmataceae bacterium | reverse complement strand
AGCCGATCACCGACCACTGCCGGGGTACTGGCTACCCCCTGTTTTGGCCAATCGTTCTTGTCAGGAACAGGCAACTTCTCATGGAGATTTTGCCAAAGGAAGGCGCCATCGGAGGCGTTCAGGCAATAGAGAGCCCCTTTATCTCCCGTCTTGGAGGGGTCGCGGGGCCGATCATTGTTGGTGCCGATGAATACCTTGCCACCCGAAACCGCAACACCCCCGTAGGTGGTGGAACCCAACTCGGCCCGCCAAAGGATACTTTTGGAAGCGTTCTTTTTGACACTCCAGTCAGCCGGAATACCCTTGGCGCCTGGTGCAACCATATTCCGATGGATTGTTCCGCCCAGCATCGGCCAACCGTCAGCGGCTGCAGGCTGGGCGATCGAGCAGGATGCGACCAGTGCCCCTGTAAAAAGGGCCGCAATTGCCCTGGCAAAGGTGCCTCGCAGCGAATTGCTACTCATTACTTGGCTCCGAAGCAGTACAGCCTGCAGGGGTTCTCGGTGATCATGAAAACACGGCCACCACTGGCCACCGGAGTGGCACGAATTTTCGCTTTCAGGTCCATGATTCCCTGCAATTTCTTTTCCTTGCCGTGGGAGAAGACATGGAGTTTGCCGGCCTCGTTGCCAATCAGGATTTTTCCATCGACCCAGTAAGTGCTGGACCAGGTATCAGCACCCATGTCATGGTCCCAATATTTCTTTCCGGTACGGGCATCGATGCAATGCACCCAACCATCGTATTCGGAGGTGTACAGCAGACCGTCATGTACAGCCACGGTGCTCATCGTCCTGCCGAAATAATAATTGCGCTCGTAATCATCCTCCTTCGCCAAACCGCCGTAGTGCCAAATCAATCCCGACCCCGCGTTTTCAGGGGCTTTCGGGTCGAAGTTGTCATTTTTTGGAGAAAGGTCCTTTTCGGGATTCGCGGGAACTTTTGTGATGTCGATACACCATAGATGCCCGACGCCCTTGTCATGCTCGGGGTCCTGGCCAACGCCGATATACAGTTTGTTTTCCCAAACCACGGGGGTGCTCACAAAGTCGTTGCGCGTCCCCTTGCCTCCCAATTTGTACTCGGATTTTTTCGGATTGCAGTCAAACTTCCAAAGAAGTTCCCCTGAATTGGGAGCGAAGGCATAAATCCAACCGTCGCCGCCGGGAAAAATGATCATGGGCTTGCCATTCGGCTCCGCATAAACAGGGTTCGACCATTGGCCGTGCATTAACAGCTTGCCTTCATCGATCAGCTTTTTGATGTCCACATCGTTGCCACCTTTTTTGCGAGCCTCGACAAGGCTCGCGCTGGGAAGGTTGCTCGACCAAAGGACCTTGCCGGTATTTTTGTCCATGGCCAGGAAGCTGGGCGCCCCCGGTTGGGGAATATTGATATGCCCCTCATCCACGCCGTTGCTGGTGATCACAAAAAGGGTGTCGCCAACAATCAGGGGGGAACAGGTTGCCAAATTGTGGGGGAACACATTCAACTGGCCGATCATGTCCACACGCCAAAGGAAATCGGCGTCCTTCGGGCCGGTCAGTTTCTCATCCTTGATGCCATCATTTTTTCCATCGGCCATTCCCGCCACATCCGCGCAAACCACTTCGCAACGGTTTGAGACGTACCAAATCCGGTTCCCTTCCACCACAGGCGAGGAACAAATGCCCTCACGGGGCCAATCATTCACCCGGCCTGCCGGCAATTTGTCATGGACCGCCTGCCAGATCAGCTCGCCACTGGCCTGGTCAAGGCAAAGCAGAATGCCCTTGTCGCCAGAAACCTTGGGATCCCGTGGAAAATCGTTGTTTGTTCCGATGAAAATCCTGCCCCCGGCGACAACCGGCCCGCCATAGGCCTTGCTGCCCAAGGGAACGCTCCAAACCAGGTTTTTCTCCTTACCTTGCTCGACACCCCATGAGGCAGGCAAACCTGTTTCCTGCAGGTTCACCAGGTTTCGCTGGACCGTTCCCCCAAACAGTGGCCAGTCCCGATTCCCCTTGGCGATGGAATCTTCCCGGGCCTTGGAAGTTTGATAAAGGGCCAAAAAAGATCCGCCCAAAATCGCCAAGGTCCCCCCAAATGCAATCAGGCGACGGACGGTGCTCTTGCGTTCAGCCATTTCCAACTCCCTTCATCCAGCTAAGGTCAAGACAAACAAAAATCGGATATTTCAGGCCCTGAAAAATCAGCGGGCCTTCGCCGCCTGAATGCCCAAGTTCTCGAAAAGAACTTCGCAGCCGACCTTGCCATCGAGAATACCCGTGGCATTCGCGTAGATCGCGGCGGATCCCTGGGTGTTGGGAACAGGGTCCTTGAAATCAACGGACCATGCTTCCGGTTCCTTCTCATCCCGCGGCCAAACCTTGCCCCGAACCAAAAGGGAAGTTCCCTCAACCTGTGTGGTCAATTTCATGCGGTACCACACCCCTTCCTTCCATGGGAAAGCGATGCTCTTATCCACCCTCGGAAGCGCGTCCCAACTCACCAACCGGAGCTGCTGGGTATTTCCGGCCAGCATCAAAGTGTACCGGTTGGCAACCAACCCCATGTCGGGCAGGTCGCTCCGAACCCGGGTTCCCAAAACATCCGCCTCGATGGTGTAGTCCCTCGCATCTGGAAGCGTGATGTAGGCGTTGGCCCGTGAAACCAGCGGACTCGGGTTCACCGCCAGTTTTTTCAACACCTTTCGACCTTCGTAAGGCACCATGGCAAATTTGCCGGCGCAATTGATCCACCCACCGGGGGTGCGCCCCTCGGGGATATTGGCAAAATTTGGTTTGTATGGAAGGTTGGGAACCACGCGCACCCGGGTTTCGCAGCTCATTTTCCCAAGCTTCGCAACAACCCGGCCAAATTGCGCGGGAGGGGCTGGGGCCACCTTCAACAGGCGTGCTTCACCACTGCCCTCCAATTCCCCGGCCAATGCCGGGGGCGGAGTGGCACCTGCCATCGGGGCCACACCTTCGGGAGGGCGTTGGCCCGCCAAGGTCCATTCACCTTCCGCGATGTTCCGGACAAAACGGCCGCCCGCATCGTAGCCGCGCAACTCCAATTTCAGGGGTGTGCCAGGTTTGACAGCCACATCAGCGGGAAACAAAGCCAGTTGGGCAACCTCTCCGGCCGCGGGCTCCCGCATGGCGGAAGTTTCAGTGGGCGAGATCACAGGATCTTTGGAACCTATGCAAAACAGGTCGGAACCGGTCATGAAATACACGCGACCGTTGGCAACCGCCGGGCTACCGTTGATCTCGATCTCCTCAGCGCCACTTTTGCTTCTGAAGAATTGGGTGTGGAGCTTTTCAATCCCGGTTTCAGTCGGCTTGAGGATATGAAACTTGCTATTCACCTCCGCCAGATAAAGCTTGCCATCTGCAAGAACAGGACTTCCTTTGGTGTTTTTGCCATAGAGGTATTCCCATTTGGTGGCACCAGTTTTGGCATCCAGGCAATAAAGCTGCCCGGTATCGCCACACAGGTACAGGTTGTCTCCGTCCAAAACCGGGCTGGCAAATTTCACCTTGATACCATCCACCTTCCAGACAACGGCCGGCTTTCCATCAGTTACCTTGCCGCCATCCAGGCAAACCACCCTGCCTTGGGTATTTACCCCGTCGTTCTCCTCGCCCTGGCCGATAAAAACCAAGTCCCCCTTCAAGACGGGGGAGCAGTTGATCGAACCCGGCCCGAGGGGATAGCTCCATAACTTGCTGCCGGTACGAACCTGGAACGCGTGAACGCCACCATCGCCCCCACCGGAAACCAATGTCCTTTGCCCATTGATCACACCGACGACAGGAGTTGAATAATAGGTATCTTTGGGCTGAGTCCCGGTGCTCGACCACCAGACGATTTCACCCGTCTTCTTCCTCATGGCTAAAAACCGGTTTCGGCCAATCCCCTGATCACCCCAAGATGCGTTCAGGAAACCGATAATCACCAAATCCTCGTCGATAATCGGACTGGTGACGCGACCGCCATATCCGCTAACCCGGCCAAATTCCTCGGTTAGACTTTTTTGCCAAACTACCTTGAGATCCTTGTCAAAACAGAACAAAAGTCCTTGGGTACCGTGCGCGTAAACATTTCCAGTTTCAGGGTCACCAACCAGGTTGGTCCACCCCAGACGGACTGAAACGATATCGGTGTGGAAAACATTGAACCGGTGCTCCGCCAACAACTTGCCCGTGTTGGCATCAAAACAAAGGACGCGCTCCTGTTCGGAAACACCCTCCCCATCCCGCCCGATCATGTACAGCCGCCCCTGCTGCACGATGGGGGTGGTACGGCCTCCATAAGGCGCCCGCCAAACCAAGTTATTGTCTGGCTTGGCAGGGTCCGGAGACCATTTTGAGGGGAGATTTTTTTCAGGGCTTACACCAGTCCCCAAAGGCCCGCGCCAATTTGACCAGTCACCCGCAACCACATGTGGCGAAAAAGGAAGGAGAAGCATTCCAGCCAACAGGCCCTGAATCCCGCGCACGGTTCCCATCCTCCTCGTGAAACTTCAGGCCAGAATCGGCCAACAGTGGGGAAAGGATAATGTACCCCAACCGGCCTACAGGGAACAGACCCCGGCCCCATTTCCAAAGTGAATCGTTCATGAGATGGATCCCCACAAAAATGTT
>JAFMJU010000334.1 GCA_017853285.1 Gemmataceae bacterium | reverse complement strand
TTGTCAGGTGGCTGACGAAGCTGTTGGCCCAGTTCACGGCCTCTTCGGTGATCCTGGGGTTCCGTGGATTCTCCGAACAGGCGTAGATGAGGGCCAAGCGTCTGGCCTTTTCGTTTGCTCGGGCCCAGAGCGCCATGCCAGCCTCATCCCCGGAATTTTCGGACTGGGTGTACTCCTCGTCGGCCATGATCCGATAGTTGGTCACCAGTTGCAGGGCTCCTGAGGAATGGGGCACCAGGATCGGCTCCAAGGGCAGATCGTTGCCATCCTCGTCCTGGGTTTGGCCAAGGAGTTGCGCCCAGTACCTGGCCACCTCCAGGATGGACTCTGGCACCGGCCTGGACTCAACCTCCTGGCCCTGGCCTCTTCGGCCTGTTTCCAGGATCAAGAGCCGCGCAAAGAACCCGTTGGTCAGCAGCCGATCATTCAAAGCATCGTAAAAATGCTTCGGAATCGCCGTGCCGAACAGCACCAGGTTGGGACAATGAATAGAGGTAGGCTCCTGGTTGGCCCGCACCCGCATGGGGAAGTCAGCACCAGCGCTGGTGTACAACCTCAGCAGGGTTGCCATCATGCTCTCGTACCGTGGGTCCCTGGCCGAGTTCATCCGGTTGAGCAGGGTGTCCACCTCATCGGTCTGGAACAGGGCGTTGGGGCACAAATACAATCGATCCTCGATGCCCTCCCCTGACGCGAAGCTGTCACCCAGGTAATTGCCCAGACCGATGGCCTGAAGAATCTGTGCGTTGACCTGCCGAGGCGCGTCTTTGCCGGTGCCGCTGTTGGCCAGGGCCAATGCGAAGACGCTGGTGCGGTTGTTGGCCTGGTCCCGCACTTTCCGCCCGGCTAGAAGCCCTTGGCGGCATAGCGCACCCACGAAGGCCAGTTCATGGTTCGGGTAGGGTGCAGTCTCCTTAGTGAACTCCACCACGTCATTGACGAAGCCAGGGACGCTGAGCAGTTCCACGGGTACCGGACCTGGGTCGGGATTATCCGGAACAGACTCCTCCTCTTCATGGTCGATGAACTCCACGAACCTACCTTCGGCAATGGCAACGGCAATCTGGTTGGGCTCATAACGGCATACGCTCTCGGCGATTTGCCGAACCTCCCATTCAGGCAGGGGTGGATTGCACCGCTGACGATTGGCTTCCTGAAGGGCAGCCTCGATTTCAGTTTCCTCCCAACCCGTTCGCCTCATGGCGCAGGCACGACTGAATAGCGTGTGGTTGCGCCGCCCTTCAGGTATCTGGCTCTGGTCAAGCTCAACCAGTTCCCGCCCAGTCTCGCATCGATCCTGGGTCTCAAGGGCATCCAGAAGCCAAAGCGGAGGCTCCGGCAACTGGTCGATGGGGGGAAGTTCGTGCCCTTCCACCCATGTGTATTGGCCATGCTCCGTATGGCTCGGTGCCACCACCACGTAGCCACCTGTTGCACGCGTATCGACACCTTGGGCCAAGCGTGACACCGAGTTGCGCAGTTCCATACCCTCGGGCTGGCGGAACCAGAAATGATGCCCGCCCCGTGGGGTGCGTGCCCAGGGAGCCTCGGTCAGGGATGAACGCTTTTCAGGGTCCCCGTCCAGCCAGTCGAGGCCTTCAGGGTCAACATCGACCACCAGCATCCCACCTGTTGGAATGCCGATGTTGGCATCGGGCATCTCTGTCCACCAGGACTGAATCTGGTCTGGATCGGTGGTGGCATCGTGGAAGCCGTTGGCTGTTTCAGGCCGTTTCTCACCCGCCCTGACTGGAAAAACCCGGTAGCCATTCTGGGCGTAGGCCAACGCGGCATTCAAAACTGAGTTGACATTATCTGACATGACAGAAAGCTCCTGACCGTGAATCGTGCCGGTTCAGGGGCAAGCCGCGAATGCAGCATGAAGGCCCCTGGCGGCGGGATGGATTGAGTTGGGTTGGATTGGCTGGATGTGGATTGGGTGCTGTTGGTTTGGAATCGTGCTTGTTGCTGCTTTTTGTTGTGGTGTTGTAGGCGTGTTGGGTGAATGTGATTTGGCTGGGTATTGAAAAGCAAATGGAGGAAGGAAATCCTCCCGGTGCCGAAACACCGGGAGGGGGAAAGCCGCCTGTTGGGTCATGGCCCCCACGGATTAGGGTTAGGGCTCCCTGGAGCGGGCTTCTGTGGCGGATTGCCACCCTGAGGGTTTTCCACCTTTTTGTAGTTGGTCACCTCATTGACCAACCTTGGTGACCGTGCCCTGGTCGGATCAGGGTTCAGGTCCTTGATCTCCCTGACAGCAACGGTAATGACCAACGGGATGTTGGCCAAATCCATGATGCTCCGAATCCGCAGCTTGCCAATCGCATGGCAAAGGGCTGAAAGCCGCGCCTGAGCCCTGCCCTTGGTGTTGGGATCAAAACTACCGAGGTTGAGGCGGTCCACCACCTGCCTGCCCTTGGATGGCCCCTCAAGGACATCAAAGTACAGCTCGGTGTGGCTGCCAGAACCGCTCTTGTTGGTGCGCTCATTTGCCCGCGCCAGAAACACCAAGTAGTCCCCGGCTGGAATCGGCTCGAAACCACCCATGCTGGGTGCAATGCCTGAAGCGTCAAAGTCAAAAATCATGGTCAAACCCGTCCTTTCCTTATTGAGAAACACACTGTGAAAAAGCCTGGTACAGGGGCTCCCAGGCCAGGGGGAGCTCGCCGGTCAAACCGTAGCGGTTTTTGGCGAGAATCGCGGGCGAGCCGCAGACATTCAGGATCCGGTCGCCGCCGTCGGGACCGATGCCGGCGGCAATGGTGGTCTTGCCGTTGTCGGTGGACCTGAGGACCATCCGACGGTGGGCGTACCCGACCAGATCGGCCCACTCCACCAAATTTGCAAGGGCCTTCTTGTAAACCCTCGGTGCCCACCGATCGAAACTGCCATACTCGGCATCCTCGGCAACGGCCATTTCCGCGTGCGCGATGATCAGGATCAGCATTCCCCTCTGGATCCGTATGGCATCCAGGAGGGAGACAACCTGTTCCCATTTCTCCGCGAGCATGACATAGCCCAGACCGAATGGGCCAACGACATTCAGGTTTTTGGCCCCGGTCTCCAGCAGTATTTTCTGCTTGATCAAGGCTTCGACACCTGAGGCGCTGTCCAACACCAGTGACTGGTAATGGTGATCCTCATCGAGCAGGCAACGGAGATAATCCATTACTTCATCAAAGGACTTGGCCAACGGAAAACACGGCACCTTGATTCCCGCCAACCCTTGCTCCGTTTGAAGGAAGATGGGGTTAGGGCCTGCCGCGCCGAAGGTGGATTTCCCGATCCCTGGTGGACCGTAAATCATCACCTTCGGCGGCAGAACAGGAGCCTGTTCCATGACCAGCGATTCGAGTTGGCTCATTTGCCCCTCCCCTTGGAAGTAGGCTGGCGAACCACCTCAAACTCATTGGGCTGCAGAACCTCGTGGGCAAACCCGAGGAACACCTTGGCCAGTACCCCGCCGATTCGCCCGGCCGCGTTGATTGCGATTGGTACCCGGCGCTTTCCGCGCGAAACCACCGTCTCCAACTCCGCCTGGTCAACACCGAGGACCGCCTTGGCGGCGATGCAGGACAGGTGGAACAGGTCAGTGATCCGCTCCGTGTCCTTAGGCCCACTGAACTTGAACCGATACACAAAACCCTTCATGTGAAACCCCCGCTTCTGGGAACTGGAACCGGGTGGCACGAAAGCCACCCATAGTTCCTATGACCAAAAAGATGCTCATTGTTTAACAAAGGTGAAAGTCACTGATGATTTCGCGAATCAATCGATCGAGCCGCTTCAGGACATTGGTGACGGTTCCTTTTGAACAACCACAAATGTCGCCGATTTCTTGATAGGTCAGCTTGGTACCAGGGGTGCGCCAAACCGTCAGGATCCTCTGGTGCCCGTCATTAAACTTTCGGAAGGCGATGTCATAGGCCACCTGTGCCTGATGACTCTGATCTGAAGGGCGTGTCTTGGGGTTAGCAGCGCCGGAATCAAGCAAGCTGGACAGTTGCCGCATACGGTCAAAAAACCTGCGCTTTTCAGCCCGTAGCTCCCGCCTCACCCTAAAAAACGCATGCCTTGCATGATCTATGGGATTAAAGTGGGCAGCAGGAGATTTTGCCTTCTTTTTGAGTGCAATTTTCTGCAATTTCTCCAAGCTGGCTTGAACCATATCCCTTCTTTTTGTGCTGTTACTGCCCTGATAGTGGAAGGACGCCAAACCACGCAGTATCCCGCGCAATTTTGGATTCTGGAAAATGGATAACCACTCCTGCTCCGTAAGGGGAGAGACTGGCTTGGGTGTCCCTTCGGGCTGCTCGGTGCTGGTATCGGGTCGAGCATCGTCCCCAACGGGTAGATCCGCGCCTTGGTCAAACAGACTGTCCATCAGATCAGCCCCCTTTCGCGGAGGGCCGACCGGAGCTTGGCCGACACCCCTTCGGCGCGAGTTTGCAAACGGGAGGATGAACCGGCTGTGCGCCGGTCTGCCAGCTTCTGAAAGAAGTCGAACAGATCCTCCTTTTGGACATGCCACCTGCGTCCAACCTTGTACCCCTTGAGCCGCAACCCGCCCACACCCCGGCGAAGCCAGTTGCGGACGGTATTCCTTTTCAAACCCAAATGCTGTAAATCTGGATGGC
>JAFMJU010000333.1 GCA_017853285.1 Gemmataceae bacterium | reverse complement strand
TTTCTGCCGGGATGGGCTTATTCCCTTTCTGGTTGATGCGCGCCCAGACCACTAGTAACGCCAGGGCTGCCAGCGGAGCCACGCCCGTGGCGATCAGCGGCACATCGTACGATCCGGTCCGCTTGATATGCTCGCCAATCGCCCCCTGCATCCGCCCCACCACCACCCATGATGCGGCCGACAACAGGCCCGACAGCATCCCCATGTGCCGCGCCGGCAATTCCTGCACCAGGGCGTAATACTGCGGATGGGCCCCCAGTGAACCCGCGCCCACCAGCACCAGCGTCAACAGCAGCAGTGGACCGCGTTCCAGGGCCGGCACCAGCACCGAGCACGCCACGAGAGCCGTGCAACCGGTGAAGCTGGCCAACCGCGCGTAATGGATCGACATCCCCCGCGCCGTCAGCACGCTCACCACGGCGCCAAAGAAGATGCAGCCGATGTCCGCGACGATGTAATAACCCGAGGTGAAGTAGTTCGCTGCCGACTCGGAATAATGGTGATATTCCTTCAGATACTTCGGCAGCCACGCCCGCTGGAACTGCCAGGCCAAGCTGATGGTGACCACGATGGTTCCCAGCGTGATCACCTGGTAGAGAAACCGCCAAAGGTCCAGCCTTTCCCTGTCCGCCTCACGGTCTTCAATCGGCTGGGACTTCAGGTCGCCTACCCGGAGCAGCGTGAACCAAAGCGGCACCCAGGCCAGACCGATCAGGCCGATAATGAAAAACGGCCCCTGCCACGGCAGCCCCGTCGCCCGTATTCCCTGGATCACCAGCGGCGTCAGAATCGCCCCCAGCGATGCCCCGCTTTGCAGGATGCTGTTGCCCAGGGGCCGCTGCTTGGCGGTGAGAATGTTCCGCGCCGTGAGCAGCGCGCATGGCCAATGCCCCGCCTCGCAAAAGCCCAGCACCGTGCGGCACATAAACAGCCAGCGGAACTCGCCTGAACCCGGATCTTCCCAATCCCCAAATATCCCGGCGATGGCCGGCCAACTCGCCAAGGGAGAGACAACTCCGGCCAGCGACCAACCCGTCAACACCAGCGGGTAAAGCAACCGGGGCCCGATCCGGTCCGCCAGAAAACCGAAGAAGATGCCCCCTGCCGCGAAGGCGTAGCTGAACCATTCTTCCAGGTGGCCATACCGGCCATCATCCAGGTTGATCTCAGACTTGAGCTGTGTCGCCGTCAGTGACAGGGTCTGGCGGTCCATGTAGTTCAACATGGTCGCCAGCAGCAGCGCCCCGCACATCCACCACTTCCACGATCCGTCGGCTGCTTTCCCCACGGTTCCGCGCCGCCTTCCCTGTCCATGCCCTGAATCCCTATGCCGTTATACGGCATATCCAGGTGCCATGCTTTGGTGTGCGGATGATTCCCCAACGACCGGCCTTGCCTGAAAACAAGACAGCCCGGCCTCCAAAAAGGGGCCGGGCTGTCTTGTGCCCTGTCAGGGATCTACCCGTCTGGTTTTTCAGGGATTGCCGGATGCCACCTTGGTCACGCCCAGCCTCTCCGAAGGTGGCAGGTCAAACCGATCCAGGTTCATCACTTTGGTCCAGGCCGCCACGAAGTCTTCCACAAACTTCCCCTTGGCATCATTCGAGGCGTACACCTCGGCGATCCCCCGCAGTTGCGAGTTCGAGCCGAAGATCAAATCCACCCGGCTGCCGGTCCACTTCACCTTGCCGGTCTTGCGGTCCCGGCCCTCGTAGAAATGCTCGCACACCTTCGACTTCTGCCAGACCGTCCCCATGTCGAGCAGGTTCACGAAGAAATCATTGGTCAGGGCTTCCGGCCGGGTGGTGAGCACACCAAGCTGCGGATAGCTGCTCGTCGTGTTCAGGGCGCGCAATCCACCCACCAGCACGGTCATCTCCGGCGCGGTGAGGTTCAGCAGGTGGGCGCGATCCACCAGTTGCTCCTCCGCCGGCCTGTCCTGTTTCTTGGCGAAATGGTTGCGGAAACCGTCCGAAGTCGGCTCGAGCACCGCGAAAGAGGCCACATCGGTCATCTCTTGGGTGGCGTCGGTCCGGCCCGGATAAAAGGGCACGCGCACCGGATGGCCGCCTTTCTTCGCCGCTTCCTCCACCGCGGCGCAACCGCCTAGCACAATCAGGTCGGCAAGGGAGATCTTCTTGCCATCCGTTTGCCGGTTGTTGAAATCCTTCTGGATCTTTTCCAGGGTCTCCAGCACCTTGGCCAGTTCCGCCGGCTGGTTCACCTCCCAATCCTTCTGGGGGGCCAGGCGGATACGCGCCCCGTTGGCCCCGCCGCGCTTGTCGGTGTTCCGAAAGGTCGAAGCCGAGGCCCACGCCGTGCTGGCCAGTTGCGGGATGCCTAACCCCGAAGCCAGAATCTGCTTTTTCAGGGCCTCAATGTCCCGGGCCTCAACCAGTTTGTGGTCCAAGGGCGGCACGGGGTCCTGCCAGATAAAAGGCTTGGGAACCGACGGGCCCAGGCAGCGTGAGACCGGCCCCATGTCGCGATGCGTCAGCTTGTACCAGGCTTTGGCGAAGGCATCGGCGAATTCCTTGGGATTCTTGTGGAACCGCCGCGAGATCTTCTCGTAGGCCGGATCCATACGCAGCGCCAAGTCGGTGGTGAACATCATTGGAGCGTGCGACTTGGACTTGTCGTGCGCATCGGGCACGGTTCCCTCGGCCGACGTTTCCTTGGGCTTCCACTGCCAGGCACCCGCCGGGCTCTTCACCAGCGTCCACTCGTAGCCCAGCAGGTTTTCAAAATACCCGTTCGACCACTGGGTAGGCATGGAAGTCCACGCCCCTTCCAGGCCGCTGGTGATGGTGTCCTTTCCGTTCCCTTTGCCGAGCTTGTTCCTCCAGCCCAGTCCCTGTTCCTCAATACCCGCCCCCTCGGGCTCCGGCCCCACCAGGTCCTTCGGGTTGGCCGCACCGTGCGCCTTGCCAAAGGTGTGGCCACCGGCGATCAAGGCAACCGTCTCCTCATCATTCATCGCCATCCGCGCGAATGTCTCGCGGATGTCCCTTGCGGCCGCCAGCGGGTCAGGCTTGCCGTTGGGGCCCTCCGGGTTCACATAGATCAGCCCCATCTGCACCGCCGCTAGCGGGTTTTCCAGCTTCCGGTCGCCACTGTACCGCTTGTCCCCCAGCCATTCGGTTTCCGGGCCCCAATAAATGTCCTCCTGCGGCACCCACACATCCTCGCGGCCCCCCGCGAAACCGATGGTGTCAAATCCCATGGATTCCAGTGCCACATTCCCGGTCAGCACCATCAAATCGGCCCACGAGATCTTCCGGCCATACTTCTGCTTGATCGGCAGCAACAGCCGCCGCGCCTTGTCCAGGTTGGCGTTGTCGGGCCAACTGTTCAGCGGGGCCAGCCGCTGCAGACCGTACGAGGCCCCGCCACGACCATCCGACACGCGATAGGTGCCCGCGCTATGCCAGGCCATGCGGATGAAGAAGGGGCCATAGTGGCCGTAATCGGCTGGCCACCACTCCTGGGAGGTCTTCATCACCGCCGCAATATCCTTCTTAAGCGCGTCCAGATCCAGTTTTTTGAATTCCTCCGCGTAGTTGAACCCAGCCCCCATCGGGTTGCTCAGGGCCGAATTCTGGTGGAGAATTCGCAGGTTCAACTGGTTCGGCCACCAGTCGGCGGTGGTCCTGGCGCCCGCGGCGGTGGAGCGCTCCGTGGCGGGCCGCGCCGTTTCACCAATGACCGGGCACTTCTCGGCCCCCTCGGGCCTGGCCTGTCCAGCCGATCGTTCTTGGCCGTGCAGCGCCCCAGCCACCCAAACCGCTGCGCAACCGGTGAAGATGGTTCTGATCAGTTCCCTTTTCATAAGCGTTCCCTTTGGTTAGCCAGATGCGAGGTTGATTTGTCGAAATCCAGCCCTAGTTCACTGTAGGCTGCCGGCACTTGCCGATAACCGGTTTTTGTTGGAATTCGCGCCAGTAAAAAGGCTCACCCCGCCTCTGAAAACCATTTTTTAGGCTCATTTTCCCAGCACTGTGGGGTGGGCCCTTAGGCTGCGTTTGCCCTCGGCCGGTTTTACGCTTACCTTCTGGAGTAACTTCTTCGCGGTTCCTTTCAGGGGTGTTGCATGGCGGGTCTTCATTTTTTCAAACGACTGGTGTGTTTTTCCTTGGCCATCGGTTTGGCTTTTCATGGGCCGGCATTGGCCGCCCAGCCCCAAAACGGCTCCCCTGAAAAACCGGCTGCCGCTGCTACCAAAATGGAGGGCGAATGGAAGGCCGCTGCCGCCACACACGCCGGCATCGAACTCGGTGGACCGTTCCTCACCAACATGACGCTGAAGATCAAGGGTGACCAGTTCGACTTGCAGGCGGGCCCTCTCAAGGAAAAAGGCAAGGTGGATATCACAGCCGAGTCCAAGCCCGTCAAGCTGAAGCTCACCGCCACCGACGGGAACAACAAAGGCAAGACCCTGCTGGCCATCTGCGAGCAGTCCGGCCCCGACCAGCTCAAGATCTGCTACACCCTCAAGGGCAAGGAATACCCCAAGGTGTTTGAATCCACCGAGGACAACAAGGCGCTGCTCGTCACCTACGAGCGGGTCAAGTAAGGGAGGCAATTCCAATGGGCGGCAAGGCGGTCAAGCGGTTGTCCGGCGGTAATCCCCAAGTCGCCAAG
>JAFMJU010000332.1 GCA_017853285.1 Gemmataceae bacterium | reverse complement strand
GAAGGGTGCGCAAGCCGCCAATGTGATCGAGCACATCAGTTTCCATGTGCTCGATCAAAGGAACCCGCCATTCCACGGATCCAACCCACACCGTGCTGCCTTGCCGTTGGGCCAGACTGTATCCGCGGAATGCCTCGCTGCCACCCATGGGGAAAAATAAACCCCGGGCCGGTGCGCTGGTTCCCGCATAGGCCCGCAGGGCCAGGCGGGTTCTGGAGAGGCGCACCCAAAACGGGTCGAGCGTTTCCCGCAGCCATGGAGTCAGCCCGAACAAGGGACTGAAATCGGGGATTTCATGCACCAGGGCGAATTGGGACCAGATCCTGGCCATACCTGAGGAAGTGGCCAATTCGGTTTGGCCGCCCTCGCCCGCGATGTCGAACTGCCAACCCATCTGGGGATCCCAGTATGGTGTCTGGCGATTGATTCGGTAGTGGAGGCCCATCACCGTGGTTTCATTGAATCTTTGGGCCCCCTGTTGCATTTCCCTCGCATATGGAAGGAAATTGCCGCTGTAGGTGGTGTAACCCTCCACAAAGTCGAAGGGCAGCAGGTACATGCTGGAGCTGGGGAACAGGATTTTTCTGGTGAACAGGCTGGCCCGCAGAGGATTGGATTGCCCGTTCTCGAATTCGTAAACCCGTTGTTCCACATTAAATCCCGTCTGGAACGAGGGATCCGGCCAGTGCTCCACCAGGCCGTCGGCACCCAGGACCACATCCCGGTAATCGGTACGGTATGCGGCATAGATCCCACCGGAGAAGTCTTGGGTGCGATAGGCGCCGGCCCGCAGTCCTGCCATGGTCGTTCGGGTGTACCAGGCGTTGGAGTAGGAGGAGCCATACAGCCATGGCCCGACTGTCACATTCAATTGGTCGTTGTCGGTGGTGAGGTCTGTCTCATCCAACCCGGTGTAAAGCCGGGTGGCGCGGGTTTTGGGAACTTTGCGCCAATGGTTGTCGTGCAGGTTCAAGTCGGGCATCACCTGGTCGGGGTCCACGGAGATTTGTTCCGGTTCCGCGGGCAGATCCACCACCAGTTCCACCAGATCCTTGCCCTTGGGAAACGCCCTCGCTATCCCGTCGGGTGATTCCCATTCCATGTCTGCCGCCACCGGAAACCGGACCGAGTAGCCGGCCTCGCCAGGCAACCTGACACCCAGGGTGGTGTCCTCCACAGTCGGGCCACTGCGGCTCAGTTTCACCACAGCGCGGACAGGGCGGTCTTTGTCCGCTTTCCGGCCGAACAGTTTGCGGGGTCCATGCAGGGGAATGATTTCCACCGATTCCACCGCCCAGTTGCATTGCCCTGGCCCCCGCAGCCATCGGTCGAAAAACGGTTTCCAGTCCTGCCCGGTGAATTCCGCGAGTTCCGCCTCCAAATCGGCCATGCGGAGCACCCGGAACCTGTATTTTCGCTGCACAACCCGAAGGAATTCCAGGAAAGCCTGCTCCCCCAGGCGTTCCGCGATCATGTCGAAGATCTTGCTCGACTTGTCGTAGGCCAGGCCGAACAATTTGGCCAGGTTCTGGTATTCCTCCATGGTCTGCTGGATGGGCCCGTCCCCACCCGATTTCGCCAGGGTGTGCCAACCCTTGGCGCGGTAGGAAACACGGGGGATGTTCGGCAACCAGCCCAACCCGGTGGGCAATTGCAGCATCCCATGTTCCCGACCATGGATGCCATCCAATAAGCGGTGGCTGAGGGCGGTGGCCAACCCCTCGTCCAAAAATGGTTCCCGAAATCCATCCGTACCCACCGCGTTGTACCACCATTGGTGGCAGGTTTCGTGGAGGATCAAATATTCAACGAACCCGCCTGCTAATTCGGGCAGCGTGAAGACCCGTTGGTCCACAAAAACCATCGATCCGGCCTCGTTGCCGTTCCATCCGAAAAACGACTCCGCCAGCGTGAATTCATCCCATGGGTAAGCTCCAAGCCATTGGGAATAGCCGCTGATGGCCGTGACCGCGTGTTCCAGAATCCGCTGGCCCCCCGGTTCGTGCCCGGGGAGGACGGCCAGGCGAACCTTCACCGGGGGAAGGCCCTCACCCCGCTCGGCGGCCGCCTCCAAAAAACGGAAACGACAACTGGTTGCCAGCGAAAAATCACGGGTGCCCAGGGCTTCCACGCGTACCTGACGCCAACCGGATTGGCCGGGCGCCTCGCGCTCCTCCACCCGCGTCCCGCTGGAGGCCAAGCCCCACCCTTCCGGCAGCGTGATGGTGGCGTGGTAAATCCCCGCCTCGTTGCAAAATGGCTGGTGCCAAGGCAAAAACGGCGTGGGCATCCACCCCTTGGCGGGATCGAGCAGGGCTGGGACGGGCAGCCACTGCATCAGGTAAACAACCTCTTTCCATTGTCCCCAGCGACCCTGCTTGGGGTCCAGTCGCAGCGTGAAGGCCAATTCCACGGTGACCGTTTCGCCGGGATTCACAGGCCCGGGCAGTTCGATCACCAAGTCCGTGTTGGTGGGACCGTCGAAATGAAAGGGCAAAGGGCCGGGCTGTTCCGGTTGCTCGTTTTTGGGAAGCCATTGGACGGTTTCCAGATTCAGCGCGCTGTGTTTGACCCCCAGGGCATCCTTGGGGTTCATGCGCAAGATCTCCAGGGTCTTGCTCATGGCTCCCACTTGGCTGTCGGGAAGCACGAAATTGGCGTGCGCGTTGAAGATCAACTGGCGGACCGGTTGCCCGCCCGAATGGGTCCATGCCACCCGCTCCCGAACGGTCACCAAGCCGTTGGAAGGGTCGATGCGCATATCCAGATGGAACCGCGGCAGGTGCGCTGGGAGTCCCAAGGCAGCTTGGTCCGTCCCATGGTCCAGGGGGCGCTGCTTGGGCGGAGATGCCTTGGGGCTTTCAGTACCAGGCAATTGGTTGGGAAGCAGGCCAGGGGCGGGCATTGGGGACGGAACATCCCCGGGCTTGCCCGCCTGAAGCGGTGCAAGAACGAGGAGGGCCATCAATCCCGATGCCAGCCAACCCACAGGAAACAATTCCTCCGCCACCGAAATGAAGCCGGGTTCCGGGGCGGGGGTCTACCGGTTGTCGAGGTGTGGTGTCAACTGTCAACCGGGCAATCTCCGGGGTATGATTTCTCTCATGAAACGGTTCTCAATCATTCTGGCCTTGGCCTGCTTGTTTTTTGCAACTGCTTGTCAGGCTGGCATTTATGGCTCACTGGAAAAACCCTTGGCAGGGGCGCTCCCTTTTGCGGGTCTCCGGCTTTCGCTGGGTGAATTGCGCGGTACCGAGGCAAACGACAAAACCATTCCGGTGGAACCCGGATCCCTGCGGGCAGAGTACCTGGCGCTTCGCGAAAAATTGGAGAAGGCTGCGGATCCGGGGCCGGTGGATCGCATGGAACTGGCGGTGGCGCGAATGCGCCTGGGCCAACCCGATGCGGCCATGGCTGACTTGGAACGGCTGGTGGATCGTGAGGAATTATCACCGGGCGACCGGTTTTTGGGGTTGCTGAATCTGGCGGCCTGTTACGCGGCCCAGGCAGGGCGCCAAGGTGATGCGGCATTCCTGTTGCGGGCAGTGACAACCCAGCGTCGGGCCCTTGATGCCTGGCCTTCCTCAATCTCCCTGGCACCCAAGGGATGGGACTTTGCCATCTGGCGCGCATCTCTCGCAGCGGAGGAATCCCAATACAGGCTGTGGCGGTCCCGTTTGCGGGAAGGTCCCGCGTCGTTCTCCACTCTGAAATTGGAGGACCTGCGCGGCGGGCCAATTCCGGGTGCGGGAAAGGAGTATGCCGCTGGACCGGCCTCGCCAGTGTTCTGGCGTGATGCTTTCGATGACTTGGCTTTGGTTCAACAGTTGGTGTTATGGAACCCCACTGATAACCGGCTGTACTGGCTGTACGGCGAGTGGCTGAATGCCCGGGGTGAGGTAACCTCTGCCAAGGCGGTCCTCGAGGAGTTGGTGGACGCCAGGCGGCTACGCAATTTTCCCGATTTGGTCAATCACTGGCAAATCCTCCGGTCAGCATCAGAGGCAATCCAACCGGGGCAGGTTCCCACCGGAGAATCCAGCGGGGCCGCCAAAATGGAAGACAATTCCAAAGTCCCCTCAGGTTTGGAACTTCCCAATTGGCGCACTTTTATGGTTGGTTTGGGATTTGGTGCGATGCTGGCTTTACTTGCACAAATGCAATGGCGGGCCCTGTCCAAACGCCGCGCATGAGTTTCAATCCATCTTTTTGAGAGCGCATGCACATGCTGATGGGTGTGGAAATTGGTGGTACCAAACTGCAGGTGGCGGTTGCCGATGACTCGGGGGCCATTCGGGAAATATGGCGTGCCACGGTGGATGCTGTATCCGGGGGGGAGGGCATACGCCGGCGTCTGGCCGATGAAATCCCGTCCCTTGCCGCCAGATTTGCCAATGCCTTCGGCCCATTGAAGGCCATCGGGGTTGGTTACGGCGGCCCGGTTGATTCTGCCACCGGAACCACCATTTGCTCGCACCAGATTAGCGGTTGGGAAAATATCCCCCTGGCTCGTTTGTTGGCGGAGGTCGCCAAAGTACCGTGTGTGGTGGGAAATGATGCCGATGTTGCCGGGTTGGGTGAGGCGGAACGCGGGGCAGGGCGTGGCGTGCGGCCAATGTTCTACACCACGGTGGGGTCGGGCATTGGCGGT
>JAFMJU010000331.1 GCA_017853285.1 Gemmataceae bacterium | reverse complement strand
CGCCCCAAGGCCACGCACCAGCAACTGAAGGACCCCCAAGTGGTACAGCAGCGCTGACAGGGCTGAGACAAAAATCAGGACCGGCAACGCCTGGAAGGCGAATACAAACGCGTATTTCTTTTCAAAAACCCGGCCCATGGATGCGGCATCGGCCAAAGGGCCAAACACGAACCGGGCCCCCTCGTCGCTGAATGCCAACAGCTTTTTGACCAAATCCGCAATCTTCTCAAAAACGAGTCGGCCGGGTTTCAAATCCCCAACCTGCAACCACAGAATGGCCAGGGCCAAGCCCACTTGAAGCGCCATGCCCCCCAAAACGGTTCGCCAACGAATACGGCCGGGGTTTTCACTAAAAGCCAGTGCTAGCATCAATCCAAGGGTGATTCCGCACAAGGCACACCCCTTGGTGCCCAAATTGTCGGCAAATCGCACAACCAAGGCCCCTGTAGCGGTAATTCCAAAGAGAATGGCCATGCACCTCCACCTGCCCGGCCAAATTTCAGCGGCAGCTTTCTGGTTTTTGGATTCAGGGATGTTTGGGTCAACGGCCATTGCTCACCTGGCTGAAAGCAGAAAAGGGCTGGAATGGACTGACCTATTGACTCATTCTTAATGAAATCGGGGGCGGGTGCCTTTGGCAAAAACCCAATAGATCGGATCATGAAGCCCCGCGCAGGCTTCACGCCACGGAGAGATCGATGCTAATTTCCAAGACCTCCGACCGCAGAGACTTCCTTGCGACCGCGGCGGTGCTGGGTTCGTACCTTTCCCAGTCAAAGGCCAACAGCGCCAATTCAGAACCTCGGGCCCCTGTCACCCTTACCGAACGGGCCCGGAAACTACATCAGGAATGCCTGATCGCCGACGGGCACAACGACCTGCCTTGGGCTTTGCGTGAAAAGGAAGACACCGCCTTTGGGAAATTTGACCTTCGGACTGTGCAAAAGGCCCTGCACACCGACATGGTCCGCCTGAAGGAAGGCAATGTCGGCCTGCAGTTCTGGTCGGCCTACGTTCCCGCAGAAACACGCGGCAAAAAAACGGCCCTGCGGATCACCCTGGAGCAAATAGACCTGGTACATCGGCTGGTCAAAGCCTACCCAGACCATTTGGCGTTCGCGCGGAGCTCGGAAGATGTGGAGCGCATCCGGGCAGGCGGAAAAATTGCCTCCATGATCGGCCTCGAGGGCGGTCATTCGATGGATCAAAGCCCGGCAGTGCTGCGGATGCTCCACGACCTGGGGGCCAGCTACATGACTTTGACCCATTCGGAAACGACAGAATGGGCCGACAGCGCCACCGATAGCCCTCAACACAACGGGTTATCCGCCTTCGGGGAAAAGGTCGTTCTGGAAATGAACCGACTTGGAATGCTGGTGGATATTTCCCATGTGTCACCGGCCTGCATGGCCCATGCCCTGAGAGTCACCCGTGCCCCGTTGATCTTCTCGCATTCCTCCATGCGGGCCATCGCGGATCACCCCCGCAATGTGCCAGACGACATCCTCCGCATGCTCCGTGCAAACGAAGGAGTGGTCATGGTCAATTTTTACAGCGGCTTCGTGGTTCCCGAGGCTGCCCGCCTGACAACCCGGATGTTTGAACAGGCGAGAGACTTACGGAAGCGTTTTCCGGAGGACAAGGCTTTCCGTGAGGCGATGGCCCAATGGCGAAAGGAAAACCCTGTTCCCACCGGTTCCATCCACCATGTTGTGGACCACATTGAGCATGGAATCCGGGTCGCCGGGGAGGACCATGTCGGGCTGGGATCCGATTTTGACGGAATCCCAACGGTACCAAGGCAACTGGAAGATGTATCCACCTACCCGCTTTTGACCCAGGAACTGCTGAATCGGGGGCACAAGGAAAGCACCATCCGAAAGGTTCTTGGGGGAAACACGCTGCGGGTGTTGCGGGAGGCGGAAAAAAGGTCGTCTGAATTGGCCAAAAACAAGGTGACAGGCTGATCAATCCGCCTTGTTCGCCCCCGAATCCACTTCCAAACTGGCGCCATGATTTTGGGCCCGGGTTACCCATACGCCATGGGGGCATTCGTCCTGGATTCGGTTTAAAACCCAATTCGCGTGATCCATATCCCGCATCAGGCCGAAAACAGCCGGCCCCCAACTGCTTTGGCCGCACCCTTCGACGCCCATTAGCAATAATTTTTGGATTATGCGGGAGATTCCAGGCGAGGAATACAGCCCGCCCTGGACACCGGCGAAGGCTTGACCGGCCAATCGGTTGAATTGATGGACTGCACGCCCCATCGTGCCGAAATCCCGGGCACGAACCGCCGGCAAAATCTCCTGGCGCGCCAATGCCTCCATGGAATCCGAGACATTGTCGGCGCTTTCAAGCCCGGCAAAGGCTTTTTTCTCCCTGGAACCGTGCCAAGCCCCGGGTTCCTCTGCCAAAAGAACCAAAATTGGCCAATTCGAGGGATATTCCTCCCTGCACTCCGGGGGCTCCACCTTGGGGGATTGGCCAACCGCGGGGTGACCTGGGTCGAGCAACAAGCCTCCTTTTTCAAAACCCTGACAACCCAAGCTTGACCGCAATGCCCTTCCGGTCAGGGCCGCAAGGTTTCCAACATCCTCCGGATGGCCAGACAAGCGAGCCAATACCCAGGCGGTTGCCAATGCCAATTGGGTCCCACTGCCCAAACCGCAATGCGCCGGGGGACAGCGTTCGACCACCCATCGAATTGAGGGAACGCCCATTTGGGAAAACCCCCCAATCCCTTCCACATAACGTTGGGCGAACTGCCGGAGTCGTTCGGCATTGGGGCCGGACCAGGAGGATTCATCCGATGGAAAGGCAAGCAGGTGAACGCCCGGGGCCTCCAAGGTAAGGCCCATTCCGCCAAAAGCCCTTCTTCCATCCGGTTTTGGAACCGGACGAACCAATCCCCAATGAAGCCGGGACGGAGCTATCACCCTCAACATCATGGATGAGCCACCGAACTGGGTCCTGAAGTAAGGGCGACGCATTGCAAAAGGAGACCAAAGGCCGTTTTTTCGTCCTTACCCCCTGTCTTTTCGACCAATGGGGCAAGGGCGGACAATTGACTATCCAATTCAGTTTGGGGTATCAGGTGACGGCGGCTCGCCAAAATGGCTCCTTCAATCACAGCGTGCCGGGCCCTATTGAAAGCACCCATTTCCCGGAATGTGTGGCGATGCTCCACCCGGCAGGTAAGCCGGGACCTTTGCCCCTGCACATCCGCCTCCACCACCGTGAACTCCAAAGCACGGCAAGAACCGCCCACAACCCAACCCACGATTTTTGTGGCCGGCAGCCATTCCGGTTGGGCCAATCCCTGAAGGGCCTGGGCAAACAAAAGCACCTGATCCGTCACATGAAAAACCCCCTGACGATGCGCCAGCAGGTTTTTCAAGGTCGATGACCCTTGAAAGGGAGCCAATTCAAAGAAGGGATCCCCCTCCCCCGAGACGAACCTCGGCCCCATTGGTGCAAGGTGTCGCCCGCCCCCAGGGTCAACCGTGGAAACCAATCCCTCAAAAACCATCGTCATCCGACACACCCATCTGGCCACAGGCCATCAACCCCTCACCCACACGGCACCCGAAGGTGATAAATCATGGCACAGGGCGGGACAATTCGCCTTCTAGCAAACCTCCGATGGACTTATCTTACCTTGCTGTAGGTTTCGCTCCCGGGTTGCCGGGGATTCAGGCCCGGCCCGGAAAATACCATGTTGGAGAATCTCCCTGTTCGCTCATTGTCCCTCGACGGCATCACCGTGGAGGGGTTTTCCCGGGCAGGAGTTCAAACATACTGGCGGCTGCCGGAATTGAAACTCGGTTTTGACCTGGGCGCCCACCCTTGGTCTTTCATGACCACCGCCAACTGGTTCCTCACCCATGTCCATATCGACCATATGGCCGCATTGCCGGTCTATGTGGCCCGCCGGCGCATGATGAAAATGGAACCGCCCACGATTCATGTGCCTGCTTACGCTTTGGAAGACCTGCGTCGCATCCTGATGCTCTTTCAGAAGCTGGACCGATGCCGGATGGCCTGCAATCTGGTGCCCCTCGAGCCCGGCCAGGAAGTCCAATTATCAAGGGAGCATGTGGTCACTTCGCATCGCATGGAGCACACTGTTCCCGCCATGGGATTCATCGTTTGGGACCGGCGGATGAAACTGAAGGATGAATTCTCAGGCCTGCCTGGGAACCAAATCCGGGACCTCAAGCTCTCTGGAATCGAAATCACGAAAGAAGTGCGTAGCCCCATGGTGGCTTACACCGGAGACACCAGCCCGGCAGGCCTTGACAGCAATCCGGATTTCTTTGAGGCCAAGATCCTGATCACAGAAATGAGCTTTTTCCGTCAAGCCCATAAGCGATCCAAGGTCCATCGTTTTGGCCACATGCACCTCGATGATTTCATTGAAAGGGCCGATCGATTCAAAAATAAATATGTTTTGTGCGGCCATGCCAGCACCCGATATACCGACGAGGAAATCATCCGCATTTTCCAAAAGAAGATGCCTGCCTCGTTAGCCGAAAAAATCAGGTTATGGCTATAGGCTTTTCGAAAAGCCGCCGAGACGCCAAAAACCCCATATCCCCCATTTTCCGCCTTGATTCTTTGCTGGCAGGGATCTATTTCCCCTGCCCTGCAGAGAGTCTCTTTTGATTT
>JAFMJU010000330.1 GCA_017853285.1 Gemmataceae bacterium | reverse complement strand
TTGCCCCATGCCTTTTCCAGCAACACCTTTTCGCCACGCTGAAGTCGCACCACCACGCCGGGTACCTTGCCCGCGTCCACAGACTCCAAGACGGCTTTTTCCATCACCTCAAGGGGCGTTTGGGCGCGCAGGTATCCAAAGCCCAGACAGAAGGTCAAAAGGGTGAGAATTTTCCAATTCATGGGGCCACCTTCGGCAAATGAATTTCAATACCAGATTATGCCCAAGTTTTTCCTGCGGCGAAACAGTTGCGAAAGGGAAAATCGAGCAATTCAGCCAACTGATTTGTTACGCTGGCAATCCTGACCACCGATTGGGGGAGGATTTGAATAATGCTTCTGGATCAACGGAAATGGGCGGGGATGTTTTTTGTGTTTGGCGTGTTGTCCGTGACCATGGTCACGGCTTCCCTTTCCGCCCAGGAAAAAAGCGTCAAGCCCGGTATCAACGATCAGTTTCGCAAACCGGATGTCGCCAAATTTGTCGAGCGGTTCGAGGGTGAAAGCCGCGAGGTGTTCGACAAGCGTGAAAAGGTCATGGAGGCGTTGGCAATCCGTCCCGGGATGGCGGTTGCCGATGTCGGGGCGGGAACGGGACTCTACACCCGTCTTTTTGCCCGGGCAGTGGGGGAAAAGGGCAGGGTGCTCGCCGTCGACATCGCGAGCGAGTTCCTCGATCACATCAACAAAACTGCCAAGGACCAGAAACTGGGAAACATCATTACGGTCCTGGGCAAGGATGTCTCCACCGAATTGCCACCGGCAAGTGTCGATTTAGTCTATGTCTGCGACACCTACCACCATTTCGAGTACCCCGCGCGGGTATTGGAGAGTATCCACAAGGGCCTCAAGGATGGGGGCAAATTGGTCGTGATCGATTTCATCCGCGAACCCGGCGTCAGCAGTGATTGGGTGATGGGCCATGTCAGGGCCGGGCAAGCCATCGTGGAAAAGGAAATCACCCAGGCCGGCTTCCGCAAGGTGGATGAGAAAAAGGGCCTCATGAAAGAAAACTACCTCGTGGTTTTCGAAAAGGCATCCACCCGGGATAACTCTGGAAAATGAGTGAACATCCGCCACGCGGGTATGGCTTGGCCACCGGCATTTTCGTCGTGGTGGCCGGCATGGTGGGCGCTGGCATCCTCACCTCGTCCGGTTACACCTTGCGCGAGACAGGCAATCCCCTTGGCCTGCTCCTATTGTGGGGCGTCGGCGGCCTGATGGCTCTCTGTGGCGCGTGGTGCATCGTCGAGATGGCCACTGCCTTTCCCAGGGTGGGTGGCGATTATGTTTTTGCCCGGGAAGCTTATGGGCCGGTGGCCGGTCTCGTGGTTGGTTGGCTCAGTTTTTTGATCGGGTTTGCGGCTCCCACGGCCGTGGTCTCGCGGCTGGCTGCAAACTATGCCACCAAGCCCTTCCAGTCGGATTTGCAGGCCATGCTGCCAGATTTTCTGGCCGGCCATCTCGAGCCCGCCTTGGCAACCGTAATCATTGCCTTCATCACCTGGGGTCATTGCCTGGGCCAAAGACAAAGCGCCTGGGTTCAGACTGCCACCACGGTTGCCAAAATCGGGGTGCTATTGGCCATGGCTTTTGCGGCCCTTGCTTCTCCCCAAGCGGATTGGGCGCACTTCTCAGCCAGCCATTGGCCTGGCCGTGGTGAATGGGCCACTTGGGCGGTGGGCCTGATCTATGTCGGTTACGCCTATGCTGGATGGAATTCAGCAGGATATCTGGCCGGGGAGATCCGTGACCCGGGTCGGCTACTGCCCCTATCCACGCTGGGAGGCTGCGCCCTGGTCACCGGGCTCTACCTGTTGCTGAACCTGGCTTACATTGTCGCGCTCGATCCAGACTCGATGCGGCAACGACCCATCGAGGAAGTGGGACCGGTGGCCGACTTGGCGATGCGTCAATTATTTGGTGCCAGGGTCGCCAACCTGCTCAGCGTGGTGTTGGGCGCCGGACTGGTTGCGTCGGTGAGTTCATACCTGCTTGCGGGGTCCCGCTTGCCGGTCGCCATGGCCAGGGACGGATTCCTGCCCCGGAATATCGGCACCCTCCATCCAACTCGCCACACCCCCAGGGTGGCGCTGGCCATCCAGGGCACCTTGGCGGTGGCCCTTTGTTGGTCGGGCACCTTTCTGCAAATCCTGGATTACACTTCTGTCGGCCTGACCGTTATCAGCGCCTTGGTGGTCTGCAGTATCTTTCCGCTGCGTCGTCGTCCGGAGTCAGCTCATGCTGTCAAATGCCCCTGGCACCCGTTGCCTGCCCTGACTTTTCTGGGGCTGTCCATCTGGACCATCGCTTTCGGTCTGATGGACAGGGAAAAATGCCTGCCCACAGTGCTGTCATTAGTCACCGTGATGGCCGTGGTGATCATGGGTGGATTTTTTTACCGGGTGAGGCGGTCCCGGTTTTCTTGATGAGTCCGTCAGGCAATGATCTTTGTCACCACCTCGCCATGCACATCGGTGAGCCGGAAATCCCGCCCCGCGTGCCGGTAGGTGAGTCGCTTGTGGTCCATTCCCAACAGGTGGAGCATCGTGGCGTGCAGGTCGTGGAAGTGCACCTTGTCTTCCACGCCGTAATAGCCGTATTCGTCGGTTTTGCCGTGGGCGTAACCACCCTTCACCCCGCCGCCAGCCAGCCACATGGTGAACGCGTGGGGGTGGTGGTCTCGGCCATCTTTGCCCTGGCCGGCGGGGGTCCGACCAAATTCCCCGCCCCAAAGCACCAGGGTGTCCTCCAACAATCCCCGGCGATCGAGATCGGTGAGTAATCCCGCGATGGGTTGGTCCACCTCGAAAGCGTTTTTGGTGTGGTCACCTTTCAGCCCGCCATGCTGGTCCCATTTGTAGCTGTGGCTGCATTGGATGAAACGCACCCCGCGCTCCGCGAACCGCCGGGCCATCAGGCAAAGCCGCCCGAAGTTCTTCGTTTGCGGTTTGTCCAGCCCGTACAGCCGATGCGTTTCCTCGGTTTCACCGGAAATATCCTGCAATTCCGGGGCCGCCGCCTGCATTCGGAACGCAAGCTCAAAGCTCTCGATGCGTCCCTCCAGCGCCTGATCCGGTCCGCTCTGGGCCAGTTTTTCCTGATTCATTTGCTGCAAGAGGTCAATTTCCCGGCGTTGCGCCGCCCGCGGAGTGGAGCCTGAAATGAACGGGATGGCCACCTTTTCTGCCGGGATGCTCGAGGTGCCGAGCGGGGTTCCCTGGTGGGCCGCCGGCAGAAACGCGCTGGACCAATTGTTCACGCCGCCATGGCTCAGGGAGGGGCACAGGGTCACATATCCGGGCAGGTCCTGGTTTTCCGTGCCCAAGCCGTAGGTGACCCAACTGCCCATGCTCGGACGGATGAAGGTGTCGCTCCCGGTATGCAATTCAAGAAGGGCGCCACCGTGCCGCGAATTGGACCCATGCATGGCGTTGAGCATGCAGAGTTTGTCCACATGGCGGGCGACGTGGGGGAACAGTTCGCTCACCCACAAGCCGCTTTGGCCATGTTGCCTGAACTTCCAGGGAGATGCCAGGAGGTTGTCCGTGGGACTAGAAACAATGCGCGGTTTGGCGAAAGGCAGCGGTTTGCCATCATCCCTGGTCAGCAAGGGCTTGTGGTCGAATGTGTCCACATGGCTTGGACCGCCATGCATGAACAGGAAAATCACCCGCTTGGCCTTGGGGGCGAAATGCGGTTGTTTTGGGGCCAACGGACTACCCGGCATTGTTCCGGCTTTGGATTCAAGGCCAAGCAGGCCGTGGAGGGCCAGGGCGCCAAAGCCCGCGCTGGCATCCTGAAGCATCTGTCGCCGGTTGAACATTCCGGACACTCCCCTGCTTTCAGTCCACATGGACAAATTCGCTCGATGCCAGAACCACTCGGCAAATCGACTGCCAGGATTTCAATTCCCGCTCCCGTTCATTCCCTATCAAACTGGGTCGGATTTCCCGGGTGTGGGCCAGGGCCCTTTCCATTTCCTTCGGGCTGGGTGACCTGAGGAGGGCCTGTCGGTAGATGGCCTCCACCCGATCCGAGTCCGCCTTCATTCGCATCAATTTCTCAGCCCATGAGCGCGTCTTGTCCTCCATCAATCTGCTGTTCAAAAGGGCAAGGGCCTGCGGTGCCACGGTCGTCGCCACACGCTCCCCATTCGAGGCGCTGGGGTCGGCGAAATCGAAAGCCTGGAGGAATTCGTAAACCCTGGAACGAATCACAGGCAAATACACGCTGCGACGATCCACCTGATAGGGATCGAATGCCTCGCTGGCGGTGCTTGCCACATAGGCATGGTTGGCGGTTTTCAGCAGGGTGCCCCCGGCTGTGCGGTCCAGATCGCCTGAGACGGCAATGATGCCATCTCGCAAGGCTTCGGCTTCCAGCCGTTGCCGGTTGAATCGCCAAAAAAGCTTGTTGTCCGGATCCGCCAGATTGGATGTTTCGTCAAACTGGCAACTCATCCTGTAGGCGCTGGTGCCAAGGATCAGTCGGTGCAATTCCTTGAGGGACCACCCCTTGCGGACAAATTCAACAGCCAGCCAATCCAACAGGGGTTGATTGGCGGGAGCCATCCCCAACTTGCCAAAATTGTCGGGCGTGCGCACGAGGCCGCCACCGAAATGCCAATGCCAAACCCGGTTCACCATCACCCGGGCTGTGAGGGGGTTGTCGGGA